>JBBQMQ010000168.1:0-8638 GCA_038329115.1 Bacteroidales bacterium | reverse complement strand
CGCCTATGGGCTGGAGCCTATGCCGAACATTGCGAACACAAGTCTATTACACTACGGAGAACGGGGCTTGCCGCAGTTTTGTATTATAAATCCGAAACTCGGATGGCTTGTTGCAAATTGCGAGTCCAATGGAACTATGTTTCATTACTACCGGATTCCCCTTTTTCCTCAAACTTTGATATATTAATTTATTCCAGTACTTTTGCAATGCTTAAAAAAAGGGAATAAAAATTCATGCAAAAATACTTACAGGATAAAATTTTTCAGATTATTTCGGAAGCTGCCGATGAACAACAACAGGAATGTTATGTTATCGGCGGTTTTGTGCGTGATATTTTTTTGCAACGTCCGTCGAAAGACATTGATGTGGTGGTGGTTGGAAGTGGAATTGAACTGGCCGAAAAAGTAACCGCCAAACTGGGCAAAAAAGCAAAACTTACTGTCTTTAAAAATTTTGGAACGGCACAGGTAAAACTCAAAGACCTCGAAGTGGAATTTGTAGGTGCCCGCAAGGAATCATATCAACGTGATTCGCGCAATCCCATAGTGGAAAACGGAACGCTGGAAGATGACCAGAATCGCCGCGATTTTACCATCAATGCGATGGCCATTTGTTTGAATAAAGACAGTTTTGGTGAGATAGTTGATCCCTTCGGAGGGTTGGAGGATTTGAAGAATTTTGTAATCCGCACGCCACTGAATCCCGATATCACGTTTTCGGACGATCCGCTGCGTATGATGCGCGGCATACGGTTTGCTGCACAACTCGGATTTTTTCTGGAAACAAATACATACGAAGCCATCGAGCGCAACAAGCAGCGTATTGAAATCATTTCGAAAGAACGCATTGCCGACGAATTGAATAAAATTATCTTGTCGCGCAAACCGTCGGTTGGTTTTATTTTGCTCGAAAAAACCGGTTTGCTCGAACTTATTTTCCCTGAACTGCTGGCATTGAAAGGGGCCGAAACGAAAGATGGAGTGGGGCATAAGGACAATTTTTATCACACGTTGGTGGTGTTGGATAATCTGTGCCAATATACCGATAATTTGTGGCTGCGTTGGGCCGGGCTTCTGCATGATGTTGGCAAGCCACGCACCAAGAAATTCGATTCGCGGTTGGGCTGGACTTTTCATAACCATAATTATATTGGGGAGAAAATGATTCCTGAGATTTTTCGCCGCATGAAATTGCCAACCAACGAGAAAATGAAATATGTTCAGAAAATGGTGACGTTGCACATGCGTCCCATTGTGTTGAGCGAAGATGAGGTGACCGATTCTGCCATTCGGAGGCTGCTTTTCGATGCCGGTGATGATATTGAAGATTTGATGAAGCTTTGCGAGGCGGATATCACATCGAAAAACCCGGATAAGGTGAAGCGTTTCAAGAGTAATTTTCAGCTTGTGCGGCAAAAACTGAAGGAAATTGAAGAAAAAGACAAAGTCCGGAATTTTCAACCGCCGGTAAGTGGTCAGGAAATAATGGAAACGTTCAATTTACCTGCTTCGGCTATTGTAGGCGAAATAAAAATGCGCATAAAAGATGCTATTCTGGATGGAATTATCCCTAATGAATATGAAGCAGCACGCGAATATATGATTCAGATTGCAAAGGAATTGGGGGTTGATATGTGACAATGTGCTGATTTGAAAATGAGATAATTGTTGATTTGATTGAATGTGATATGGAAGAATAATTCCTTATAAATTTAAATCTTCAAGATATAATTATTCTTCAAATAAAAAAAAATAAGAGCAAAGTCACAAAGTAATTGATTATAGTAATTATCTGATTAAGTAATATTTAAAAAGAACGCAAATGAAACATGCCGATTTGTCGGTAGAGAAAAACTTTTAAGTTTTTCATCCGCTTCTCGGATTGTTCCATTAGCGGCTACCGATAAATCGGCATGTTTCATTTGCAACTTAGCGGCTTTGCGTTCAAAATTGATTTCTTATAAAGAACTGTTGATGTAAAATTATGAAAAGATTATTATTTATTTCCTTCTTATTACTAACTGTAAATGTAGTTTTTGCAGGAAACAAACCGCAAAAATTTGTTTATTCCCAACAAGTTCCGGCAACTTTTGATGCTACCAGGCTGGCCCGATTGGATTCGGCTTTGCAAAAGTTGGTTGATAACGGCACAATTCCACATGCCGTTACGTTTGTTGCACATCATGGTAAGTTGATTCATAACAAGGCTTTTGGCTGGCGAAATGTGGAGAATAAAGTCGCGTGTCAGAAAGATGATTATTTTCGCATGGCTTCTCAAACCAAAGCCATAACGGCTGTGGCAGTGATGACGCTTTTCGAAGAAGGAAAGATATTGCTCGATGAACCGATAAAGAAATACATTCCTGAGTTTGAAAATCCGCAGGTGTTGGTTTCGTTTAACGAAAAAGACTCGACATTTTCCACCCGTCCGGCTCGGAAGGATATTACCATTCGTAATTTACTGACTCATACTTCGGGTATTTCGTATGGAAATGCCACCACCCGAAAGATTTATGACAAAATGGGAATTCCCGTTTCTCCACTTTATACACAGGAACCTAAAAAACTGGGCGACATAATTAAACTGCTGGCTAAATGTCCGTTAGAACACGATCCCGGGGAAAAATTTACGTACGGAATGAGTCTGGATGTGTTGGGTTATTTGATTGAAGTAGTTTCGGGAAAACCGGTTGACCAGTATTTCAACGAAAAAATATTTGAACCACTGGGCATGAAAAACACTTTCTTTTATCTGCCTCAAGGATCTGAAAACAGGCTGGTTACGTTGTATCAAAAAGATAAAAAATCTCCATTAGTACCAAATCCGATTCAGTTATATCAAACATATTCATTTGCCGGTGCGCATACTTTTTTGAGTACTGGAGCAGGTTTGGTTGGCACTATTGACGACTATGCTAAATTCTGTCAGATGATTTTAAATGGCGGTGAATTCAATGGTAAACGAATTTTAGGAAGAAAAACCGTCGAATTAATGTGCCGCAATCAGGTAAGCAACTTGCGGGGCGAAATAGGATTTGGGCTTGCATTCGACGATTTTCGGGCTGAGTATGCTCATGAATCCATTGCTTCCGAAGGTTCGCTGCGTTGGGGTGGTATGTTTGGTACCGATTATATTATTGACCCCAAGGAAGATTTAATTTTACTTTTCTATATAAATTTACAACCCAATAATACCGGAACAGATTTTAAAGTTCTGTTTCACAATTTGGTTTATCAGGCACTTAAATAATTCATAAAAGCCCCCTAAATCCACCGATTGGGGACTTAAAGACGTTGTTTGTAAATATTTATAGAAAATTAAAGCTAACAATTTACGAGATGATACTAATTTAGTATAGTTCATCGTGTTGCGAAAAGCATAAATAATATCAATATGAAAAAATCATTCAATTACCATCAATCAAAAAGTACAAAAAACACGAAGTCTCTTACACCTCTTTTGGGGGTTTTGGGGTTTTTCATTCCAATCATTTTTAGTATGATGCTATTATCAGCTTGTAATTCTACAAAAATAGTTTATCCCGAAACAGCAAAGCATAATGTGGTAGACACTTATTTTGGGATTAAAGTTAATGAACCTTATCGCTGGCTCGAAAACGACACTTCGGCTGCAACATCGGACTGGGTAAAAGCAGAGAATAAAGTAACTCAGGATTATCTGTCCAAAATCCCCTTCAGAGACTATTTGAAAGAACACTTGAAAAACCTGACAAATTACGCGCGATACAGTTCGCTGTTTAAGAAAAACGGTTTGTATTTCTTCTATAAAAATAACGGACTTCAGAACCAAAGCGTTTTGTATCTTCAAAAGACATTGACTTCCGAACCTGAAGTTTTACTCGATCCAAATACTTTTTCGAAAGATGGAACCATTGCATTGGCTAATATTTCATTGTCGAATGATGGAAAATACCTGGGATATGCTATTGCCAAAAGCGGTTCGGACTGGAACGAAATTTTTGTGATGGATATGAAAACCAAACAATTATTGACCGATCATATTATATGGTCCAAATCCTCACAAATTTCGTGGCAGGGAAATGGATTTTATTACAGTGCGTATGATGCTCCGGCTGCAGGAAAAGAATATTCTGTGAAAAACGAATACGAGAAAGTGTTTTTTCATGTTGTGGGGCAAGCTCAAAGTGCCGATAAACTGATTTATGAGGACAAACAACACGCACTCAGAGAATGTTATGCCAGCGTAACTGAAGATGAAAAGTTTATGTTCATTTCCATTACCGAAACAACTACCGGTAACGGCTTATTGATGAAAGACCTTTCAAAACCAAATAGTTCTTTTGTAGAACTTGCTCCGGGTTTCGAAAACGATTATTCTGTTATTGACGATGTGAATGGAAAATTCTATATCCTCACAAACTGGAAAGCTCCCAAAGGAAGATTAATGCTTGTTGATCCTGCAAACCTGAAACGCGAAAGTTGGAAAGAAATCATTCCCGAAACAGAGAATGTATTGGAACATGTTTCGGTAATTGGTGGAAAAATTCTGGCAGAATATATGAAAGATGCCTGTCATCGTGCTTATGGTTACGATCTCGAAGGTAAAAAGTTGTACGAAGTTCAATTGCCGGCGTTAGGAACATTGAGTAGATTTTCGGGAGATAAAAATGATACTGAAGCATTTTACAGCTTTACATCATATACTTTCCCACCTACTATTTATCGGTTCAATTCTGAAAAAAACAGTTCCGAAGTTTTTCATAAAGCCGAAGTATCCTTTAAACCGGAAGACTACGTGAGCGAACAGATTTTTTATACAAGTAAAGATGGAACAAAAGTGCCAATGTCGATTACCTATAAAAAAGGAATGAAGAAAGACGGGAAAAATCCATTGATGTTGTACGGGTACGGTGGTTTTAATATCAGTCTGAATCCTGGTTTCACTGTTGCGCGTATTCCATTTCTGGAAAATGGTGGTATTTATGTGGTTGCTAACATTCGTGGTGGTGGCGAATATGGTGAAGCCTGGCACAAAGCCGGAACCAAAATGCACAAACAAAATGTGTTTGATGATTTTATAGCTGCTGCCGAATACCTGATTAAGGAAAAATATACCACTTCCAAGAAATTGGCAATTGATGGTGGCTCTAACGGTGGTTTGCTCGTTGGGGCATGTATGACTCAACGTCCCGATTTGTTTGCAGTTGCAGTGCCTGAAGTGGGCGTGCTGGATATGTTGCGTTACCATAAATTTACCATTGGTTGGTCATGGACCAGTGATTATGGAAACAGCGAAGAAAGCAAGGAAATGTTTGAATACTTAAAAGGATATTCACCACTTCATAACATTAAAACCGGAGTGAAATATCCGGCTACTTTTGTTATGACAGGCGATCACGACGACCGTGTGGTTCCTGCTCATTCGTTTAAATTTGCTGCCACCTTGCAAGCTGCCAATGATGGCACAAATCCTACATTAATCCGCATTGATTCCAAAGCCGGTCACGGTGCAGGCAAACCAATTGGAAAACTAATTGATGCTCAAACCGATATGTGGTCGTTTGTGATGTATAATCTGGGAATGAAACCGACATTTTAGTTGAAAGTTGAAAGTTGAAAGTTGAAAGTTACATATTTTCACAAATAAATCCGGTTTTTTTCAATGAAAAATTTGCAGAATGCTCTAAAAAGTCTATCTTTGCACTCGCTTTAAAAAAATGGCGAGATAGCTCAGTTGGTTAGAGCGCATGATTCATAATCATGAGGTCGCGAGTTCAATTCTCGCTCTCGCTACTGTCAAGGACTTTTCACTAATACTAGTGGAAAGTCCTTCTTCTTTAAAGCCATAATCATCTGAAAATGAAATTTTTAAAGCGAATAAACTATTAACTTTTGAAGTTAGATATTTTCAAGTTAAAGCATTGCTAATACGTCAATCCACGACTTAAAATCGTAGTTACTATCCGGAATTTACTCCAAGCTTATATGCAGAATGTCAAAACTCAAAAAACGACTCAACAAGTGCTTGTGGAAATCAAAATCATAAGTCCGAAAATGCAAAAGAGCTTATAAAACCATAATTGATTCCATTACGCTTCTACTTGAATTAAGAAAGTCATTTATCAATTAAAATATAGTTATATCTTTGTCTTGTAGTAAATTGATACCTCAAAGTTTTAATACAAATAGTTGCTGTTTTTCAGCAATTTATCAGGTTGTGAGTACTGTTGTTTTTTGTAATCAATTATTTCAAAAGTTTGCGAAATTTCCGTAAATGATAATTTATAGTCAATAATCATTATATTTGCATGAAATATCTAAAAATGAAAATTCACTTCAAATATTTTGTTCTATCTTTCCTATTATTTATTTCCATGCCGGGGAAAACTCAAGGCTTATATAACCGTGGACTTCATTTCAGTTCTTTCGAAGTGGATCAGGATAAGCGTACGAGTCTCAATCTAACACAAAATAGCAAGATAAACACAACAAACGGCTTTATTCTTAAATTCGATATACAACTCCAGAGACAGTTAAATAATTTCGGCTATGTTTTCAGAATCATCGGGAATGACAGTGCAAATATTGATTTGGTAGCCGACTTAACTTCAACTGATTATTTGTTTTCGTTGGTTACTGGCGAAAAATCACTTTTAAAAGTTAAAAGTCAGGAAATAAAAAACGTTAAGGAAAATTTTTGGATGACAGTAATTGTAAATTACGACAAACAAAACCATACAATTAGTCTTAAAATAAATGATTTAGAAAAAAAATGCAACTTTCAAACCGACAAATTGTCGAGCGTTAATTTGTGTTTTGGATTAAATACTAACCCCATTTTTGCAACTACCGATGTTCCCCCAATGTCTATCAGGGATATACAAATTTATAACGAAAAGAATGAGTTAAGATATAATTGGAAATTGGAGAAACATGCCTTTAATAAAGTCTACGATGAATGTCAAAACAAAAAAGCTACCAGTACAAATCCTGTTTGGGAAATAGACAAACATGTGAAATGGCAGCAAAAAGCTCATTTTGTCATACCTTACGAACTACCTCAAATGGCATTCGACGCAGAAAAAGGCCGAATATATTTTGCCAAATACAAAAAAATTTATTTGTATGATGCTATACGACATACGATTGATTCGATTGTGGCTAAAAAGGGTGAGATTTATAATTGTAAGTCAAACCAACTTATATTTGATAAAAACTCTGGTAAACTTATTTCCTATAGTTTCGATAATGCAAATTTAGCTAAGTTTGATTTTCGGAATTTAGAATGGTCAAACGAAAATACTCAATATATCACTTCACAATTCTGGCATCATAGCAAATACTTTGATCCAAAAGACAGCTCTTTGATAACATTGGGAGGCTACGGTTATCACAAATACAAGTCGGATGTAATGCGATATTCGTTTAAAAACAAAGAATGGAAACAGCATGATATTTCTTCCAATATTACTCCACGTTACTTAGGCAGTTTAGGTCCGCTTGGAGATGACGAACTGCTCTATTTTGGTGGCTACGGTAGCAAAACCGGGAATCAGGAGGAATTTCCACACAATTATTACGACCTGTATAAAGTGAATTCAAAAACACTTGAAGTAACTAAATTGTGGGAAATGAGCGCTCCAAAGGAACATTTCACAAACAGCAATTCCTTGGTTGTGAATAAGGAAAAGAAATCATTCTACAATTTAGCTTATTCAAACACACGCTATTCAACCAGCCTTAAACTGCTGGAATTTTCAATAGATAAACCCGAGTTTAAGATTGTCGGCGATACAATTCCATATAAATTCAAAGACATTGAATCGTATTGCGATTTATACTATTGTCCTAAAACTTCAGAACTTTTGGCAGTGACATCGGTTTCGAAAAATAACTCGTCGTGTGATATTAATATTTATTCCATTGCTTATCCTCCTTTGCAAATACAGGATGTATTACAAGAAGAAGAAACATCAACTATGTGGAAATGGTATTTTTTACTACTTCCGGTGCTGATACTTCCAATTTTATATTTTGGTAGGAAATTAAAAAACAAAAAGGACAAAATTAAAAATAAGGTAAATGCTTTCCTTAAGTATGAGTATAACATTTCAAAAGCTGAATTAAAACCATCCTCGATTAATATGTTGGGATATTTTCAGGTAATTGATAAAGATGGAACGATCATTACAGGACACTTTACAGCTACAACAAGCCAAATGCTGGTGCTCATAATTTTATATAGTGTAAAAAATGGACAGGGAATTTCCACTCAGGAGCTAACTGATATTATGTGGGCTGATAAAGACACAGATAGTGCACGCAACAATAGAAATGTGTACATGAGTAAACTCCGCTTGCTGATTAAAAATGTGGGTGATATCGAACTTGTTAATCAGAATAATTATTGGTCGGTAATTATTGGGAAAGATGTTTTTTGTGATTATAAAAATGTGATGTATCTGATTGACCAAGTGAAAAAAGAGCACGATGCTTCACTTGATTTAATAAATGAGTTAATAAACATAGCTTCGAGGGGAATTTTATTGCCTAATTTACAAGAAGAGTGGGTAGATGCCTTTAAAAGTGATTACACAAATGTAGTCATCGAGACTTTGACTTCGCTTTTGCAACTCAAAAAGATTAAAAGTGATCC
>JBBQMQ010000167.1:0-8663 GCA_038329115.1 Bacteroidales bacterium | reverse complement strand
CTCCGAAATCAATTTTGAAGATATTAAAGAAACAGAAACAAGACAACGTTTCTTTTCGAAGGCTAATGATTATTTGAAATCATTAATGATAAATGACAAATTGAAAATCAGCGGTTATTTGTTTGAAGACAGAAAAGATTTGAGGTTCAATGCTATTTACAACAAAACGCCTGACAGTATTACACTCATAAATTATATAACGGGCAGTAACCATATCAATTTTTCAAATAGTATTTTCAAAACAAACACCTTATTTGAGATGGCTGGCAATTCAAATCTTTCAAAGTTTATTAGCTCAAAAGTCTCAATTATAGACACAAATGCAGACGGCTATTTGCCGAATAGAATTGGAAGTTTTTTAATTCATTTAGAAAATAACACGGATTCCAAAATAATAGGATGGCATGAAAAAGAACGAATAAAAGAATTTGTTTAGAATTTATTTCGATTCAATCCTATTACTTACATACTTTCAAAATAAAATGAACAACAATAAAATAACACTCTCTCAGCTCGAAAATTTTCTATACAAAGCATGTGATATTTTGCGTGGCAAAATGGAAGCGTCAGAATACAAAGAATATATTTTTGGAATGCTTTTTCTGAAACGTCTTTCCGACGTTTTTAATGAAAATCGTCAGAAGTTTAGAGAAGAATATTCTTATCTCGACGAAGCCCAACTTACCGAATTGCTTGAAGATAAAACCATTTACGGTTCTTCTTTCTTTGTGCCAATTGGCTCACGTTGGTACGACAATTGGACAGACTCAAATGGAAATTTTCGTCCTGCACTTCAAGACATAAAATCGAATGTAGGTTCTGAACTCAAAAGAGCTTTGACCTCAATTGAGAAAAGCAATGATGTACTGAACGGTGTTCTTTCAACAATTGATTTTACAGCAAAAAAAGGGAAAACCACTGTTCCCGATTCCCGATGGATTGCTTTGATGAATCATTTCAATAAAATGCCACCATTGCTCAATGATAATTTTGAGTTTCCCGACCTGCTGGGAGCAGCTTATGAATATCTGATAAAATACTTTGCCGATAGTGCCGGTAAAAAAGGAGGTCAATTTTATACACCTAATCAGGTGGTGCGTTTGTTAGTTCAAATTATTGATCCTCAAAAATCCATGTCCGTGTATGACCCAACAGTCGGCTCGGGCGGTATGTTGATTCAGTCTTACCAATACCTCGAAGAACAAGGCGTTCAGCCCAACGAACTGCCTTCACTTTTTGGGCAAGAAAACGATGGTACAACGTGGGTAATTAGCAAAATGAACATGATTTTGCACAACATTCCCCAGGCACTTATCGAAAATGGCGACACGCTTGAATATCCCATGCTTAGGGAACAAGGCGGTGGCTCATGGATGAAGTTCGACCGGGTAATTGCAAATCCTCCGTTCTCGCAAAATTACTCCATTGCCACTATGAAAGACCGGAAACGCTTTCCATTTGGCGATGCACCCGAGACAGGTAAAAAAGGAGATTTTATGTTTCTTCAACACATGATTGCCAGCCTTAGACCGAAAGGAAAACTGGCAACTGTTATGCCTCACGGTATTTTATTCCGTGGAGGTGCTGAAAAAAACATTCGAGAAAAAATTATACAAGCCGACCTTATCGAAGCCGTCATTGGGTTACCTCAAAGTTTGTTTTATGGCACAAGTATTCCCGCTTGTATTATAGTGATAAATAAAAGTAAGACAGTTGATATGAAGGGTAAAATCCTTTTTATCAATGCAGATGCTGAATTTGGCGAAAGCAAGGTTCAGAATTTTTTGCGCCCCGAAGACATTGAGAAAATTACATATACCTATCGCACCAAACAGGTTTTTGAGAAATACTCTAAACTGATTGCAATTGAAAACCTGAAAGACTTCGACCTCAACATTCGTCGCTATGTGGACAACACACCCCCACCCGAACCGCACGATGTTCATGCTCACCTGTTGGGTGGAGTTCCTTTGGTTGAAATTGAAAGTACATTGTCACAATGTTACAGATTGCAATTTAATCCATTTCCGTTTTTTGCAGACAAAGACGAAAAATACAAACTCTTTGCGCCAACATATCTGAAGAAATCAGACCTGCGTAATTATATCGACAATGATCCACAACTTTTGGCACGTATTGCCGAGATAAACCAGCAAATTGGGGAGTGGTGGAAAATCGCTCAAAACGACTTTGCCAAAATTGCTTCCCACGAAATGAAAATTTCGGATGTGCGGACCCAATTGCTCGAAAGTATAAAAACATTTCTTTTGCCTTTCGAAGCATTAGACGAGTTCAAGTGTGCAGGCGTTTTCGTCAATTGGTGGACAAATATCAAATACGATTTGCGAACCATTTACTACATTGGTTGGTATGCCGGACTTATTGACGATGCCATGATTGAAGAACGCTATTTTGCTGCTGAACGTGAAGAGCTGAATACTATAGACAGGGAACGGAATCAGTGGGAAAGTGTTTTAGCCGATTTAATTGAAGCTGTCGATTTTGAAGAAGAGGAAACCACCGAAGAGGAAACCGAAGAAACTGAAAGCAGCGACAAGAGAAAAAGTCCGACTACCGTAAAAAAATACCTGAACGACCAAATCACGCAGCTCAAAAAAAATCCTGCTATGAAGGCAGAGCAAATTGAATACCAGAAAATTGTAGATGATATTAAAGAGGCGGAAGATGCAATCAAAGAACTGAAAGCCAGCTTTTCTCAGTTGAATGACTTGCTATCCCTGAAAATTGAATACAAACGCTTTGGCAACGATGACCAAAAAGCATATTACAGCCGGCAAATGCTACAAGTGCAGGCTGAACTCGATAAGCTTAACCGCCAACCCATTCCGGTAGTAAAAAAAGACCTTACAGCTTACAATAAAGCAAAAAAAATGCTGAACGGTTACATGACTTTATTAGCTGAAAAGTTTAATAATGCCGATAATTTATTGGCTCAGATTGGCGGCATTATGCCCGAAGCTGAGTGCAAAGAACTCATACTTGAAAAACACCGCCGCCTTATCAGCCGTGAGTTGGAGCAATACCTCAATGCCGAAAAGCGGGAAATCATTAGCTGTATTGACAACCTTTGGAATAAATATGCCGTCTCGCTCGATACGATGGAAAATACTCGTACCGACACCCTTACCAAGCTCAACCAGTTCCTAACCAAATTAAATTATTGTTGATTATGGAAGGATGGAAGTGTGATAATTTGGGAAATTTATTTGAATTAATATCTGGTGCGACACCGGCAACCGAAATTAAGGATTATTGGTCTGGTGATATTGTTTGGATTACTCCAATTGATTTGAATAAAATTAGTCATATTCATATAAATGGAAGTGCACGAATGATTTCAAAGAAAGGTTTGGACAACTGCTCAGCGAAATTAATTCCTGCTAATTCATTAGTAATGTCTTCACGAGCTCCCATTGGGTATTTGGCTATTTCAACAATAGACTATGCCACAAATCAAGGTTGTAAATCATTGGTTTTAAAGGATGAAAGAAAACATTCAGTTTACTTCCACTTCTTTAATCTCATTTTCAATATGAAAAAGATTAAAGAATTGGGTACAGGAACAACTTTCATGGAAGTCTCTAAAAAAGATATTAGTGAAGTTGAAATCAATTTTCCCGAATCTCTTACCGAACAACGCAAAATAGCAGAAATACTTACCACCCTCGACGATGCCATACAGCAATCCGAGCAGGTAATAGCCAAGCAGAAAAACATTAAAGCAGGGCTTATGCACGACCTGCTTACTTATGGGATTGACCAAAATGGAAATATCCGTTCGCCACAGACTCACAGTTTTGTTGAGAAAAAAGGATTGCTTGTACCGGAACAATGGGAGGTGGAAGAATTAGGTAGTGTTATTGTCAGGATAACGACTGGTAGTGCAAATACTCAAGATAAAGTTCAAGATGGTAAATATCCTTTATTTGTAAGGTCAAATACAATTGAAAAAAGCAATAAATATATTTTCGATGGAGAAGCAGTTTTAACTTCTGGCGATGGTATCGGTGTTGGGAAAATTTATCACTATCACAATGGAAAGTTCAACTTTCACCAAAGAGTTTACTGCATTTATGATTTTAAAGAGAGCCAATTGTTTGGTAAGTATTTTTTTGAGTATTTCAAAAATAACTTTTACGCTGAAATTTCCAAACAATCAGCAAAGACAACAGTTGATTCAGTTCGTATGGCAATGATTACGGAAATGCTAATTAAATTACCTGAATTTGCAGAACAACGGCAAATAGTTTCCATTCTCGAAGCACAAGACGAACTAATAACCGCCGAAGAAAACAAACTTTCAAAACTATTGAAAACAAAACAAGGACTAATGCATGATTTATTAACCGGAAAAGTAAGAGTGGAAAATAATGATGAATGCTTAATGATAAATGGTTAATTCTATGAATGAAAATATATTAAAAAATAAAAGCTTTAAGTTTGCAGTCCGGGTTGTAAACTTGTACAAGTATTTAATTACCGATAAAAAGGAATTTGTTTTATCAAAACAGTTGTTGCGCAGCGGCACTTCGGTAGGTGCTATGGTTCGCGAGTCGGAACATGCGGAGAGTAAGTTAGATTTTATTCACAAACTGGCCATTGCTCAAAAAGAAATTAATGAAACCATGTATTGGCTCGAATTGCTAAATACTACTGAATATATTTCACAAATAGAATTTGAGAGTATAAATGCAGATGCGATAGAAATGATTAAGCTGATAACCAGCAGCATTAAAACAGCCAAACTTACCGTTAATCGCTAACCATTTATCATTAATCGCTTATCATTAACCATTATAAAAATGAGTTACCAAATCCCTAATTTGCCATTAGGTTTCGAAGTAGAAACCAAGGCGGTGCTTAAACAATCCATTGAGTCCAACAGACGATTGGCAGAACTGAAAGGCGTTGTAAAAACCATGCCTAATGCTTCTATTCTTATTAATACGCTGGCATTACAAGAAGCAAAAGATAGTTCGGCTATCGAGAGTATCATTACCACTCATGACGAACTTTTCAAAGCGGAATTATTTGTACAGCAGTTTACCAGTGCCGGTGCAAAAGAGGTGCAAACCTATGCCGATGCATTAAAAAAAGGGTTCGAGGTCGTGGTGAAAAAGCATTTACTTACCAATAATGCAATAATCGAAATCTTCAGAAATATAAAGCTAAACGATGCCGGATTTAGAGTAACACCCGGAACAACACTCAAAAACGAACGCACCCAGGAGATTGTTTACGAACCGCCTCAAAGCATTGACCTTATTCAAAATCACATGGATAACCTTGAACGGTTTATCAATGATAATTCAATAAGTGATTTAGACACCTTGGTAAAAATGGCTATCATTCACCACCAGTTTGAGAGCATTCACCCCTTTAGCGATGGAAATGGGCGCACAGGTCGTATTATCAATATCTTGTATTTAGTTCAACAAGGTCTTTTGGATTTACCCGTACTATATTTAAGCCGCTATGTTATTAAAAACAAAGCCAAGTACTATGAATTACTTCAAAAAGTAAGAGATGAAGATGCTTGGGAAGAATGGATTTTGTTCATGCTCAAAGGTGTTGAACAAACTGCCATTGAAACAATTATTCTGGTGGAGGGAGTAAAAAGGTTAATGGCTGAGTTCAAAAAAGAAATTCGGGATAATTTGGGAAAAATTTACTCACAGGATTTACTCAATAATTTGTTCCGTCACCCTTATACAAAAATAAAATTTTTAATGACAGAGCTTGATGTGAGTCGTCTTACCGCAACTTCATATTTAAATAAGTTGGAAAATAGAGGTTTAGTAACAAAAATAAAAATAGGGAAAGATAATTTTTATCTCAATCATAAGCTTTATGAGCTTCTGATGAATGCTTTTCATTTGGAAACTGAAAAAACTGACGTCATTGAATCCAATGGGTAATACATATAAAAACGATTAAATCTATACATGATACATTTGTCGTATATAGAAAAGTGAGAAAATCTATACATGATATACTTGTCATGTATAGAAAATGAGAAAATCTATACATATTTGCCGAACGTGTAAAGAAAAAGGCAAAATCTATCTATATCTGAAAAACCTGTAAAGAAAAACACGAAATCTTTCCATATATAATAATAGGAATTATGACCAAAGAATATTTAAAAACCGACGAAAAAAATCACGTAGAAGAGCCGTTTCTATTGCAACTTCAGGCAATGATTAATTTCAAACGTGAAGAAAAAGCACAGAAACCGTCTAAAGGCAGTAATCCAATCGATGATAAAAAAGCATTGTATTGGGATGTTATGCGTCTCGACAAGGCTCAACAGCCTGCCGATACAGGTCGTGTTTCTTTTGAAGAGGTGGTAATGCAGGATAAGTTACTCGAAGCTTTACGCACCATTAATCCGTGGATGAATACGCTTCAACTTGATGATGCGCTAAGTCAGATAACTTGTTTCTTCGGTCGTGACCTCATAGCTGAGAATCAAGCTGTTCTCAAATTACTTATTGATGGCGGTTCTGTTTATTGTGAAAAAGAAAATACAAATCTTCCATTCAAGTTTGTGGATTACGAGAAGCCTGAAAATAACTCGTATGTTGCGGTTTCGCAATTGAAAGTAAAAATACCAACCCTCGAAAAACATATCTATCCCGATATAGTTTGCTTTTTAAATGGGTTGCCTTTGGTAGTGGTTGAGTGCAAATCACCCAAAGTACAAAGCCCAATGGAAGAAGCCATTGACCAAATGATGCGCTATGCCGAACAGCGAGGCGAACAACAAGAAGGTAACAAATTACTTTTTGTGTATAATCAAATTTTGATAGCTACTTGTCGAAACAAAGCGAAATTTGGAACAATAACCACACCTTCCGAAAATCTTTTCTTTCGTTGGACTGATCCCTTTCCGGCTACTATTGACGAACTGGTCAATTATATCCAACCAAATCAACAACATTATTTTGTGGGAGATGATGGAAAAGAAAATGAAGATGAACAGTTACGCACAGCACCAAATGACCAGCAGCGGATGGTTCATGGTATGTTATACCCCGAGAATTTGCTCAATATCTTACGCACTTTCACTATTTATTCCTCAAACGATAAAGGCGAAGCTATCAAAATTGTAGGTCGTTATCAACAATATAGGGCAGTTTACAAAGCATTGGACAGGATTCAAAAAGGTGCTTCACCTCGTGACCGTGGCGGTCTTGTTTGGCATACACAGGGAAGTGGTAAATCATTTACAATGGTATTCTTAATGCGTGAAGTTTGGCGACACCCCGAATTAATGGATTATAAGTTTATTATACTTACCGACCGCATTCAACTTGAAGCTCAAATTAATGAAACTGCCAACCGTTCAGGCTTTACTGTTGCTCCGGTAGAAAATGTAAAAGAGACAAGAGAAATTTTAGAGAAACGGGCGTATAGTGCGGTCACTGTTATGCTCCAGAAATTTCAGGTAAATGATTTTGAGACAGTCATTTTTCCACCACTTGACCCGAGTGAGCGCATTATCGTCCTAACAGACGAAGCACACCGCTCACAGTTTGGGAAATTGGCGGCCAACTTCAACGCAGCACTTCCCTATGCTGTAAATATAGGTTTCACTGGTACGCCAACTGATAAGGCTGAACAGACTTTTGGCGATTATATTGATAAATACACCATGCGTGAATCAATTGATGATGGCGTTACGCTCGAAATTGTATATGAAGGTCGAACCAATAAATCAAAACTGAATAATCCAGAAGAGGCAAATGCAGCCTTCATTGATGTTTTTGCCGATGCGAATTTGGACGAGTACGGTCATATTATCAATTATGGAAGCCGTCAAGCTTATATGGAAGCTGAATCTACAATCAATGAAAAAGCAAAGGACATGCTTCACCATTACCTTACTGAGATTTTACCCAATGGGTTCAAAGCTCAGGTTGTGGTTTCTTCTACTGAAGCAGCACACCGTTATAAACTGGCTTTCGACAGAGAAATTGCAGAAGTCCAAAAAGTATTTGCAGGCGATAGTAGTACTTTTTCACTGTCAATGGCAGCTGATAAAAAGCCGGAATACATGTCAGTGTTTCTTAAATCAATCAAGAATCTCAATCCGGAATGGCTTGAAAATTTAAAAGCTGAAGTAATTATTTCAAGCCCTGATAACAATGCCAAACCATACTTACAACAATACGCTATTCCGGCCAAACAGAAAAAAGCCATTGAAAGTTTTAAAATGCGCTTTGACAAGACCGATGACAATGGTACAACGGGTAATGTTGGTATTCTTATCGTGGTAAATATGCTTACGGTTGGTTTTGATGCACCTATTGAACAAGTTATGTACCTTGATAAAGTGGCAGTAATGCACAACTTACTTCAAACCATTACACGTGTTAATCGCCCATATGATCCGGCTAAAACAAATGGTTTCGTTGTTGATTACGTGGGAGTTGGTCACCATATTTTGGAAGCACTACAACATTATGACGAAAAAGACAGAAATGAGATTACCAGTAGCTTAAAAGACACAAGCACATTAGAATTACAACTCAAACAGGCAATAGATGAGCTGAAAGACTTTTTTCTGAAAAACCAGATTACAGACTTAGGCGATTTGGACTTGATTTTTAATTTGTTCTACGATGAAGATTTACGCT
>JBBQMQ010000166.1:0-8679 GCA_038329115.1 Bacteroidales bacterium | reverse complement strand
CGCTACAGTGTGTTTTATACACCAGTCCGGCAACGCTTCGCACCGTATAGGCTTGTTTACCTAAAAAGGGTACTGCAGTGGCTTGCCGATGCTGATAGAGAATAAACTGGTCGATGAGGATCGCCACAATCGTATTCTTGTGTAAAGCGGTGAGGATTTTTTTGAGTGAACCTGCCTGATGAATGGGAGAATCCAAATTTGCCCATAAAAGTATTGTTTAAAAGTCTGATTTTGAAAATAATGTTATCAATAAGAATAATGATGCAATTCCATTAAAAATTAACGACACCATGCCAAAATAATAGTAACCTGCATCAACAGATGGACTAGAAGATTTAAATAAGGTATATCCAACGAACCCAAAGAAACCTAAGCACACTAACGAAAGAATAAACACTAGAACGTAACCTTCACCGCGTTTTTTATTGATTAATGACCAAATGCTCAAAACTAACCCTGAAAAAATGGAAAGAATAATGAGAATTACCAATGTTCCTATAGAGAAGGGTGAGTTTGATGATTTTGCCATAATTATATTTCTATAGAAGAAAGTGAATTAAATACATTTTTCAATTGATCTTTTATCTCTTGATTGAAGGTCAAATCATCTGAGATATTTACCTTTGCAGTATCTCTAATATCTGAAATGATATATTTCTTGTGAAATGTATTATACATAAATACTCTTCCACCCTTTTGTTTCAAGTTTTTCACATTGAAAGTAAGTGTTGAAGGTCCGTATTTTACATACATCAAATCTTTATACTCCATTATCATATAATCATGGATGTGTTTAAGTATTGAAATATAATTTTTATCAGGATAATTAATTCGAAATTCACGTTCAAAATCATCCCAACTGTCAAATCGAACTTTAGCAAACTTTGCAGCAGTAGCCTTCTGTGAACCCATATCTAAATTCACATTGGTAACTGCGCTGAAACTCAAAATGCGTTGAATTTCGCATCCTAAGTCCATTTTAGGTGGAAGTAACTGAGCAATCAAATTAAAAAATTGTGATATATGAAATGCCTTAGCCGAAAGATAAGGGTCTTGCATACATTTTCGAAAAAGTACTTTTTCCCATTCTTCATCAAACTCAGTACTTCCTTCTAATATCGCAATTTGAGATTCGTTAATTTCTGGCAATCTATATTTCTTAGCGGTGTTTTCAGACCAGTTTTTAAAATCTGGTTCTTGAATAAGGAAGCTATATAATTTTGGATAAGCTATTTGCGCACAAACCAAGCCAAAATTAATCAAAAGCTCATAAGATTCTTTGCTATTATCATCCGGATTTTCTAGCTCAAGAATTATATTTAGTAAAGAAAGCGTATTTATTAGTCTTTTCAATGAACGTGGATTTGTACCTACCGATAACATAGCTAAATCGGTTATACTCTTCTTAAACGAGTCATCATCTTTAAATTGATTACCAATATAACCGACTTCTTCAAGTGAATTGATGAGAAACTCTTCCACATCATAAGCGTTTACAGGCATCGAAAATGGGAGTTGAATAATTTTATCAAAGAAGGAGCGGAACTCACGTTCATTCTTTTCTGTAAGCGGACCAAATTTTGGCACAAGGCCTTTCACTACAACTTCATAATCTATTGCCAAAACAAAAATACAATTGTCTACCTCGAAAATGTTTTTTATTAACTCAAGTATTTCAACTGCAACAGGTGGATCAATTCTATCTAAGTCGTCAATAAAGAAAATAAAACCTTTATTATTATTACCTACTGCATTATCTTCTTTCAGGCACTGATTAATTGCATCTTGAAGTGATGATTTGAAATTCATTAAACTTTCAGTCCCTTCTTCATTTGTACCTAACAGATTCTCTACAACTGAATCACCATCCACCCCTATAGTGCTAATTGCTACTTTTGCTCCAGCTGTAGCTATTTTACCAAATAAATTACCAACTTTAGCTATAGCTGCCTGAGCTTTCGATTTATGTTTCCGGTTAATAACTCTCATTATCTCAGCAGTTAATCCCTTGATAATGGAAATTAACGCTTCGTCTTTCGACTTCATAAGTGAATATTGCCAAGTATTTACCCATATTCCATAGTAGGCTTTTTGCTTGTTATATTCAACCGTTTCATTCTCAACTTCGCATAAACGATGACGAATTTGGTTCAATAAAGACGTTTTTCCACTTCCCCATTCGCCTTGGATGGCAAGTGTGGTTGGCATTTGGCAAGTTTCTATAAATTTTATCAATGCATTTTCATATTTCTCAATGCCTAACAAATCATCAGTACCTGCGGTGCGTGGTTTGTCGATAATATTTGATACACCCATCTTTATAAAACTATTAAATATTGTTTAGTATTCTCTCCTAGCCGCCTGACCTAACGTGATATTATTTGGGACAAGTATTTTTCCTGCTTTATCTTTAATTTGAACTGTAACACCAAAATTAATGTCAAAAAGTTTTTCAACTTCTTCGACCTTCATACTGCCTTTAATTTTCATTCCTTCAGCCTTGGATTTTACATCTTTAGATGTTTTCTTATTAAGTGAAGCAAGCGTAATATCAGCTTCTGCAAGCATATTTCCTTTATAAAAAACAAGAGAAAGCTCAAATGCTGTTTTAAATTCAGAAGATATGCTTTTAAGCTTTTTCTGAGGTGCTACAGTAAATTCTGCTTTGTTGAAATGGTCTAATAGATTGTTAAGTAGTTTCATTATTTCTGATTTTTAAATTAAATTTTGTTTATAAAAATATCTTATTGGATTTGCCATTCCTTTCGATTTTTGAGGCAAAGACTTATTCAAGTACAAATCAATAATTTCGGGGTCAATAATTTCATCACCTTCAAACAAATATCTTTTACCGTCTTTAATCCACTTGTTTGGTTTAAATATAACTCTGATTATACCTCTGTATTCTCCTAAAACATAATCAACTTTTTGAATAGAACTTTCACTTAATACCCAGTATTTTCGGGTGGCTTCGTACAAATCTTGCTGTGTACCCATACGGTCATAAGTTTTATTGATATTGATAGTCATTATATTATGTCTTATATCCTCTAATTGCAAAGGTATACATGCGTATAATGTTTCAATCTCATCAACAGTTTTTATGCCTTTATTCCATTGATAATGTCCTGCAACGATATTTGATATATTAGCTACAGAAGAAAATGAAGAATGTGTTAGGAAATCAATTAATACAGACTCGACTGTAAAAGCATCATCTTCATCTAATCCATGTCGGATTATGTAGTTATTTACTTTTTGCCCGCTATTTACGATCTCTCTAATAATATTTAATTTATGAGTTTCTTGTTCCCCATCAATAGCACATGATAAATGATTAAATACCCGATTGCCTGTTCCTTTGCCTACGTAGAATATCTTTTGATTGCGTGGATCAATCAAAGCATAAACATAATAGTGTAAGGATTCAAGTGTTTTTTGAGAAAAATTTATCACGTTGACTTAAGATTCATTTGAGTATTATTTTAATCTGGCTAATGAATCTTTACAACTATCAATTTGTCGTTTGTAGCTTTCTATAGTCCTATCGTGGCTAGCTGCACGATCAATTTTTGATTTACGATAGCTGGCTTTAGAACTTGGACTACTTGCATTTTTTATACTTCGGGCATAATTCTCATTATCTCTTTTTTTTGCGTCCTTTTCTTTGGCAATATGCTCCCTTAAATCGATGATTCGTTTTTTATAGAATTCTTTGCTCATAATAGTGAATTGTTTAAAATATCAACCCACGGGTTTTGTGAGTTGATATTTAAGTTGGTTTGAATTAAAGCTTTGCTGCAGCTCCTAATGTGATATCATTGCTTACTAAAGCAGTGTTATCTGCATTAGCTACTTGCACTTTAATTCCATAAAGTTCTTCAAATTTCTTTTCAAGAGTATCCACCTTTGTATTTCCAACAATTTTAATGTCTCCACCTTTTGCTCCAGCTTTTTTTATAGCAGCGATAGTTGCATCTGGATCTGCAAATTTTGCTCCGTTGTAAACTCTTAAAGATAATTTAAAACCTTCATGAAACTCTCTTTGAAGAGTTTTTACTTTTTTGATTCCACTAATTGAAATTTCTGCTGCCATAATATTAAATTTTATTTTTTTCCGCCTACTCTTTCGATTTTCGGCTTCCTCGTATTAATGATTATAAAAGATGAAATTGGAAACAAACAGATAATGAAAAACAAACAAGAAAGGCCAAACTGTGCTATGGTTCACTTTACTAAAAATTCTGTCTCAAATTTAAGGAATAATAACACACAAAATCAGACCAAATAAGGTCAAATGAAGGCTGTTTTAAAAATATTTTCTGGAGAGAAAAAGGTCGGAAATGGGCGGAAATTCACTAAAACACCCGATAATTGAAATTATCGGGTGTTTGTTTTAGGTCAAATACGACCAAATAGAAAATTTTTCTGTGTGTATGAAAGATTCTTAGTTCGTTTTCCGGTTTCCTTGCTTCCTCGTTTCCTCGTTTACCAGTAGCGCTACATTTCTAAAGTTGACAATCCCATTCTCGCCAGTTAATTCTTCTATTTCTCCATCGTTTATCAGGAGCGATTTTTCAACTCTGTGTGGAAATATCTTTTTGAAATAGTTCAGCCCTTTGAAAAAGTCTTTGTGAAAATCTTTTGCCGATTTTATTTCGAAAATTGATAATTTTTCCCCGTTTTCGGCTACTATATCTACTTCTTTCTGTAAATTGTCACGGTAGAAATAGATGTTGGATTCTTTTCCTTGGTTATATCTGTTTTTCAGAAAGTCAATAACAATCATGTTTTCAAACAGTTGACCTCTCAACGGATAGGTATTCAACTGATTTTCTGATTCAATTCCCAATAGAAAACATGCCAATCCTGTGTCGTAAAAATAGACTTTAGAGCTTTTAATCAGTCGTTTCCCATTGTTGCTATAAAATGGTTGTAAGCGGAACAAAATAAATGAAGCTTCCAGTTTTGAGAGCCAATCTTGAATGGTTGGAACTGAAACACCAATATCATTGGCAAAAGTAGAAGCGTTAAATTCGCTTCCAATTCTTCCGGCACAAAGCTTTATAAAACGTTGGAAATGTGATAGATCTTTCAAATTAATCATTTGACGCACATCTCTTTCCACATAAGTATTGTAGTAATTACGATACACATCTTGCGCGTTCATTTGTCCGTTCCACACGGCAGGATATCCTCCTCTGAGTATTAACCGGTCGGTAGGTAGGTTTTTTTGTTCCCCTAATTCGCTCAACGATAATGGCAAGAGGTATAAAAGTGCAGTTCTACCGGCTAATGACTGTGTAACTCGCTGTATCAATGCAAGATTATTGCTACTTGTCAAAATAAAGCGTCGGCTTTTATCTTCATCGACCAGCACTTGAATATACGAAAACAAATCGGGTAAATAATGTGCTTCATCAATTATCAGCCCTTCGGCATTTTCCTTTAAAAACGATTTGGGTGAAGCTGCTATGATTTCACGCAGCTGAATATCCTCCAGATTTACGTATTTATAGCTGGGAAAAACCGCTTTACACAAGGTTGTTTTACCCGATTGTCGAGGACCGGATAGCGTAATGACTGGAAAAAACTGATTTAATCGAAGGATTTCAGTCTGTATATTTCTGTTTATCAGGTTCATAGTAAAATAATTTACCGATTTAAAGTTGAACTTTAAATCGGAACAAAAATAATACAATTAGTTGAAACACAAAGAATAAAATAAAATATTTTTCGTTTCTTCATCTCCTCGTTAGCTTGTTTACTCGTCTCCTTGTTTCCTTTTTACTTGTTTACTTCAATCAGTCGGTTGACAATATCAAAATGAATCTTGGTTTTTACCAAAATGTTAGGAAAACAATACAATTTGTTGTAGGCCTGTAGTCTTTCCTTTGCTTCTTTGTGTTGTCCGTTTTTTACTAACACAAAGGATTCATATATTTTAAGCATATTAAGTAGCCGGTTTGTGCCGTGATGGTATTTCAAATCATTGGTAGGAAGTGGTAAAAAAGTTAATGCCCTTTTTATGGGATAAGGATTTCGACATTGGAACACCAAATTACAAAATTTATAAATATTGAAATGTGTGATTACTTCATCGCTCCCTTTTAATAAATTAGGAATTTCATCTATCAATGAATCAACCAGTTCCAGATTATCAATATTCTTTATAATAATCAATGCAAGCCGACGAATAAGTGGAGTAGGATGAATTTTCTCGGCTGTTCTGAAATGAATCAGGTAATTGAAATGCACTGAATTAAAATCGCCGTTTTCGAAATCGCGCTGACACATGAGGCAATGATAGAAAAGCTGTGCTTCAGCATTGGTTTTGTACTTGGCATATTCTTCGAGCATTACACCATAATAACCATTCAGCATTTCTTCATCTACCTCTATTTCAATATAGGAAGTTTGCGCCACCGGATGTTTTGCATAAATCGGTGCAAGTTCTCTAATTACTAAGGAATTTCGAAATATCATCCCTACTTCTTCATGGAAACAAATTCCTGGATGATTTTTTTGGTTGAGATCCAAGACTTTCGGCAGGTCAAATATTTTTGAAAGTACTTCTACGTTGTTCGTTCGGTTGGCTGCTTCAATCAATGCAACGGTTATTTTATAGCAATTGGGTGTTTCCAGAAAGTGATAAAATATCGAATAGAATTCATCAGTATCTTTGAAACTTACGTATTTTAAGTTGTGTATTATTTCATGATGTTCAAAGTCCGAAAACTCAAGGTCTTTTTTTACAAAATCGTCCCAACCTTCATATCCGATAGCGCGAGCTATGCAATCCAATGAGTATTTTGATGGTACAGTTTGATTGGTTTGTGAGAAAATTCGCTTAACGGTACTGGTGCTTATTTTACAATTTGTTCGCTTATACACCAGTTCCGATAACAGCGCATAATTTTTATGCAGCGTGACGGTGAAGTCCATTCTTTGCTGAACAACTACTTTAAACCGTTCCAATAATTTATTCTCTTCTCTGGAAATTCCTTTGGGCATTCTGTTATTTTTTCTTTGTGCAAATATATAAGTTTTTTTAATATTTATTTTTCAAAGTATAATAATAAAGCTAAAATCTTACAAAACCCTTCCGTCGCGCAACAATTTGCTTCTGTAAAGTTACAGAACTCAATTGTTTCATGTTTTTTCTGATCTGTAAAGTTACAAAACTTTTTTCCACACGGAAATCCATTTTTCTACAACAGAGAAACTAACAATAAAAGACGAGAGAAGCTTTCTGGGATATAACTCACCGGGTGGACTTGGAGTCACCCCGTGATTAGTAAGAAGTGTCGGTCATATTGAGGTGCGACTTAAAGTCGAGCTCCCAATGTTAGAAATCAGAGATGAATAAACAACCCAAACTCGTTAGCTCTTTCTCTATTTATTAGCTTTCCATTTCTTAAGCCTGCAAAATCAGGGTACGACGAGAATTCATAATCCTCAGGATTTGCAACAATCTTAGCTTTAACCGGATTATTATGGATATAATCGAAACAAACCTGCGGATATTCCTTTTCGGGCAAATAAACAGCAATTTGGTTTCCAAAAAAGGAAGGGCTTATTCCTTCGATTTTTGTTAGATTTTCAGCTTTGGTTGATTCACGAAATAATCCACCACTTCTATTATAGCGTTTATTAATAGCTCTGGTGTATGAACGAAGCAGTATAGCGATACTGTCATTTAACAAGATAGTTTTGATCGGTTCACTACTCACGGGGTGACTTGGAGTCACCCCGTGAGTAGTACTTGGAGTCACCCCGTGAGTAATGCTTGAACTCACCCCGTGAGTAATACTTGGAGTCGGCTCGTGCGTTATTGAGACTTCCCGCACATAAATCATTATATGAAAATGATTTGGCATTAAACACCATGCTAAAATATCAGCATGCGGAAGAGCCAAACTTAAAGAGAGACTATCCTTAAAATGATTTTTCTACTCTGTAACGTTACGGAGACGAAAAATTATCTGTTTTCCGTGTTCTGTGACTTTTTTAAGCCGGATTAAGAAAAAAGCCTCTCAAATGCACGAAACATCACTGAGATTGGAACTAATTATCCGCTCATTTTCCGGTAAATAAATAACATTTTTCAAAACAAGCTGTTTTTTGTACCTTTGCATCCGAATTCAGAAAACTATGGGAAGAATCCTGGCAATTGATTACGGACAAAAGCGTGTTGGACTAGCGGTTACAGACATGCTTCACATAACAGCTAACGGACTGGATACAGTTTTGAGTCATGAAGTGCTCGATTATTTGGAAAAATACATTTCCAAAGAACCGGTTGAGAAATTCATTATCGGGCTTCCAAAGCAAATGAATGGTCAGGAATCGGATTCAATGCAATATATACGTCCTTTCGTGGTTGGTTTGCAGCGTCGTTTCCCCAAAATTGAACTAATTTACGTTGATGAACGTTTTACATCGGTTTTAGCACATAAAACTATGCTCGAAGCCGGTTTAAAGAAAAAAGACAGACAAAATAAAGAGCTGGTTGATAAAATTTCAGCCACCATAATTTTACAATCGTATCTTGAACAACGAATTTAATTGAAGAATGAAAAAAATGGAAGAATGAAAGAACAGAAATTTTTTTCTACTACCATTTATAAACTATAAACTACCAACTAATTAATGATATTACCAATTTATACTTACGGA
>JBBQMQ010000165.1:0-8717 GCA_038329115.1 Bacteroidales bacterium | reverse complement strand
GCACGAACAACTATTTTTAAAGATTCGTCCGAAGAAAATCTGGTTTGCGCTTTATCTCCACTAATTTCTATTGAAAGTGCCTTACATGAATTAGATGACCAGGATACCCCAGTGGTGTAATCTGCAATCTCTTTATCCAACAAAATTATAGAAATATCATTTTTAAGTAGATAAGCTTCACCAATAAAATCTGGTTCACTTACTTGGGCTTTAAGAGATGTTGAGCTAATTGAGATTGCGATTAATAACAATCCAAGTATTTTTGATTTTTTCATATGTTATTCATTTTTTGTCGTCTCCACTATACGGCTCTCGGCTTCTCCGTGTATTATCAATGTCTCTCTTAGTCACTTTGCTTCTCTATGCTTGCAGGTAACGGTTGGCGGTATGTTTTTGTTGCCGATTTCGAAGCACTCTCCTGTCAAGTTACACGAAAGTTTATTAGTTGTAGAAACGCTGAAAACTAAACGATCTCGGCAATAAAATATACCGCCTGTTACCGCCTGGTGTTCTTTCTTCCAGTCTTGTAAACCATTGTCGATATTCAGTTTCCGTGTCATTGTCATTTCATTTTCTTTCTTTTTTGTAGGCTCGTGTCAGCGTTTTTTATTTTTTTGTGTCGGGAAATTTTTAAAACCAATTTCTTTCTGTGCGTAGGCTTTGCAAGCTCTTTTAAAAACTTTGGTTGTAGCGTTGGCACGTGCGGTTTTTAAATGTGCTTGCAAATGGGCTGGTCATCATTCTTTCGGTTTTAATTTGTAACTTTCATATGCTTTAATTACATCATCTCTTAGGGTCTTTACTTCAATATCTTTTGCATCCTTCGGTATTTTACCAACTGCCTCCATAACATTATCAATATATTCTGAACCTGTTAAAATTTCTTCACGAGCATAATTTAATATGGCAATCCAATTTAAAGTTGCGTTATGTATATTCTTTGTTTCTTCAATGGCTTCTAAATATAAATTTCTACCTAAATCGGGAAAACCACTTCTGAAAAAAGCCAACCCTTTTGTTGCAGTTAAACAAATTTTTGTTGAACCTTCAATTGGCGTATCAGATTTTATTTTGTTTAATTGCTCCAAAGCTTCTTTCGCTTTGTTGTCAAGGGCAAGTGCATAAGCATAATTATTGAGTAATTGTGGATCATTAGGATGGCTTATCAAACCCGCATTTAAAAAAGCGATGGATTTCTCTTGGTCTTTAAGAATTGTACTTGCGAGATTTGACCCAAATAGAATAGGTCTTTTTGAAAAAGGCATATCTATAAACCATCTTGCAGCGTTGTCAATGGCTAAATCATATTTTCCATTTTGAAAATTATCAATGGCTAATGCTTCATAATTTAACTTAACTAGGTAAGATTCTGGATTTATTTCTAAATGTGTATCTTTTTGAGAAGCCCATTCAATCTGTGCAAGTGAATTATCATTTGGCGCTATCATTGATTTATTAAAGAGTTCACGGCTCTTTTTAGTGCTGCCGTTAAGTAATTCTACAGTACCCAGAGAACTAGCTAATTCCGTAAAATTAAATGGAGAAATATTTTTGGAGTTTATTAATTCAATACCCTTCTTCATAAATTTTGAAGTCCTTTTTCTTATTGTTGCTATAGATATTTCCGCAGAAATTAACCAAGGGTCAAAATTTGTCAAAGGATTTCTTCTTAAAATATCATGTGCATATTCCAATTCACCAAAATGAGCAAAAAGTCTTGTTGCACTTCTTAAAATAAATCTATTGTTTGAGCCCAAGTGTAGGGCAATTTTCATCGCATTTATGGATTTTTTTTTCAATCCAAGAATTGAATAATATCGAGAAAGTTCCACATAAAAAACAGGGTTAAATGGGTATAAATTTATATTTTGTTTTGTTTCTCTAATTTTCTGCCAAATGGGCTGTGTGTTTGTAAATGAATGCAATCCTTGTAAAGTAATTGAATTAAAAGGAGTTGACAAGTCTATTGTTTCAGAATTGTTTAAAATTTTATTAGCTAATGATATTTGAGAAATTGATGCTATTTTAGAGTTTTGTAAAATAAATTTTGCTGCTTCAATAACATCCTTATTTGTCTTAAAATTATTAACTATTGCAGCACTTAATAAATCAGAAGCATGAATAACAGTTCTATTTATTTTCCAATCTAGAATGTAACTTTCAATAGTAACCTCTTCCAAAGGAATAATCCTTTCTTTTTGAAAGGAATTTAATTCGCCTAAAATAATAGTATGACCAAAACTACGCCAGTTTGGAACTACTCTTCTATCTTTATGTTCAAATAAATTTGCCAAGTTTAGTTTTTTATAATTAATTCTGCTTTTCGTTTTAATACATCAAGTAAAGTGACAAATCGTTCAAGATTGTAATTACTGCCAGCACAGACAATACTTCTAGGATGTCCTCTTTTCTCAGGAAAAGGGTGACATAAATATTCCACCAATCTTTTTAATTCTTCTTTAAACTCTATTTCATTTATGTTACCTTCAAATTCTATTAATGCCTTAGCAAATCCATCCTCTAAATAAATTTTTAGTTCATCAAAAGTACCAGTCCATACTTCCCAACTGAAACTATCAGGAATGTGTTTTCTTAAAAGAGCTGACATGCTAATGCCGGCAAAATAAAACACAATTAAACTGCCTAATAAATAACTATCTGTTGCAAAAACTCTTTTCAGCCAATCCTTTTCGAAATAGCCATACATTATTTCTGGGGGTGCATAAGTGTTATCACCTGTGTAAGCTCTTTTATTATATGGTCCATCAATGTCGCGACACATTGAACGTCCTAAATCACCTATTTTACTATTTGTGTCAAATACAAGTATATTTGAAGGCTTTAAATCCTGATGAGAAACTTCAATGGCATGTAGTTGTTTTAAACCAACTGCAATTTCGTGAAGTGATTTTAAACGCCATGCATAATCTAATTTTGCGGAAAAATCTAATTTTTTCCGAATATCACCATCAGCCATATCGAAAATTAAATATGGAACTATTGAAATTGCATAACCCGTAATTACTTCTTCGCCTGCTTCTTTAACAAATGAAACCTTTGTTACGTGTTTATTTTTACAATATTCAGACAAGTCTCTTTCATATTGATAAGCAGTAAGCATTTCGTTCATTACATCGACTATTTTACTACCAGGTACTGAAATTGTAAGAAACTTTGCAAAATCATATGCTTTTAAAAAACATATTTCACCATCCTTCTCAACTTTATAGCACACTGAAAAGAAGGAGCCAGTTTGATTATCTGTTTTTTCAATTTTTTCCTTTACAAACCAACCAGTTTGTAATGTGAGATTTAATAAGTTATGTGCTGCATTATCTGTCATATATTTAATAATTTAAGAAATTACTGTCTCATTTTTGAATGCTTCATTCAAAGCAGACTTAATCATCTCATCTGCATCATCAGCAGATTTTAAAAGAGTAGATCTCAAATCTTCACATTTTTCCATTAGACTTATTAGTTCTAACTGTTTTACCATTGGAGGTATAATGATTTCAATTGTTTCAATTTTTGTTACAGATAATGAAACATTTGCCATTCCTCTCATCAAAGAAACTATTAATTCTTCTTTGAAATTATTTAAGTAGTAATAAAGATATTTTGCAGATAATAGATTCTTGTTTTTGGGAACAACTGCTGCAAGTATTGTCCCTAAAGCAAATTTACCGCTTTGAAAGTGTACTCTTTTAAGTGAGGCATGTCCATGACCTGAAGATGAAACTAATGGGATGCAGACTGCATCACAATCAAACTGAAACGAATTATTACTACCCCTTTCCTCGCTAGTTGTAACAAGGGGATACTCACCTGTAATTGACTTTTTAATACCAGTATTCCCTTTTGCTACAGTGCAAACTTCTCCTAATGGCTTAACTTCAAATTCACTTATGGTCATTAAATTCTGTAAGACGTTCTCAATTTGTGAACTAACACTAGCTAAATCATTTTGAAGTTCTTCGACAAAATATTGAGTAGACTTTAAGTTGTTATCTGATTTTGCGTTGGGGTTTTTAATATCCAAATCATAACCTCTTTCAATAATGGTGTCAATAGATACTTTCCAACTCACTTCACTTTCGGCTCTGTTGTTCCACCATGTTTTAATGGGGTCAAGTTCTTCAAGTTTTAGCGGATTGGTTTTAGAATACGATTTTACACCGTTTTGATATTTATGCTGGTAATACCAAATTTCTTTGGTTGATTTTCCTTTTTCAAAAAATAAAAGATTGGTTGCTACTGTTGCATAAGGCTTAAACACTGAATTTGGCAAACGAATTATTGTATGCAAATTGCAATCTTCCAAAAGTTTCTGTCGGATTCGCTGTTTCACTCCATCACCCGAAAGTGAACCATCAGGCAATACAATTCCTGCTCTGCCTCCCTGCTTTAACAAGTGAATCATTAAAATCAGGAATAAATCGGCACTTTCTTTAACCCGATAATTTGCAGGAAAATTATTTTCATTATTATTCGCAACGGTTCCACCAAAAGGCGGATTGGCAATAATTACATTCACTCTGTCTTTCTCTTTGTATTCCGATAATTGCTTGTCTAAAGCATCACGATAAGTTATATCGGGCAATTCAATGTCGTGCAAAATCAAATTGGTAGTTGCCAAAACATAAGGCAATGGCTTCCATTCCCAACCCTGTATGTTTTTTTGAATGGCTTTACGTTGTTCAATATTCTTAGTTTGCTTTTTTAAATGGTCAATAGCTGATGTCAAAAAACCACCCGTTCCGCAAGCAGGGTCTAGAATTCTTTCATCTAATTTTGGATTTATAATATTGGTAATGAATTGCGTTACTGCTCTTGGAGTATAAAACTCCCCATAATCACCGGCACTTTGCAACTCCTGTAAAATGGTTTCGTAAATTTCGCCAAATAGATGTCTTTCAGAGGCTTTGTTAAAGTCAATTTGATTTAAGCGGTTTAAAACTTTCCGGATATTAATTCCGCTTTTCATGTAGTTGTTGTTCCCTTCAAAGACTTCACGAACCATAAATGCACGTGGATCAAGCGCTGAAAGTTCTTTTAATGTCGGGTAAAGTTGCTGGTCAACAAAGTTCAATAATTCATCGCCTGTCATTCCTTCGTCATTTGCTGCCCAATTACGCCACTTAAATTTTTCCGGAATAGGAGATTTGTAGTTGTCGTCTAACAATTCAAGTTCCTTGTCTTTGTCGTCAAATATTTTCAAAAAAAGCATCCAGCCTAATTGCTCAATACGTTGCCCGTCTCCACTCACGCCACGGTCTTCACGCATATCATTGCGGATGGATTTTATTATGCCTGATAAGTTGCTCACTATTGTAATGCCTTTAGAAAATTTTCAATTGTATATTTATAAAAGAAGTCGTACACCTTTAGTGCTTTTAATGCAAATTCATTTCTCTCATCTGTGTTCGTTTCAATAACTTTAATATTTTCATTGTCTTTTAGCTGAAGTAATGCCGAACCAATTAGCCATTTACTCAATCCCCTTTGAGCGTATTTCTCATTTACGAATAGAGTTTCAAGTCTTGCACTTTTGCCAACAATAGTCATGTCTAATCTGCCAACTAATTGTTGTGTCGCTCTATCAACAATTAGTTGGAAACCTTTTGATAAATAAGTTGGTAAAGAATCAAGAAGTGATAGTAAGCCAGAATTAGTATATGTCTCTATTTCTTCATTAAACTTCTCCAGTAGAATTGCTTTAACTTCTTCTTGGGTTTGAATAAATGGCCCTATTAATTCCGAAGGAACTCTACTGTCGGAAATAAATTCTAAATCGACATTTGCACTTTGAATTTCAGCAAGTTTGTTTGATAGAAATTCAAAATTTATAGTGCATTTATATTTTGTAAAAAGAATTCCCATTTATGCTGTTTTATAGAGTTCTGTTTCCAATTCTTTAACTGCTCTCAAATATTCTTCTTTACTGCCAAACTCATTAATGATTTCAACAGGGGAACCGAATTCATTAAGAGGTTTTACTTTTAATACTTCCATGCTTTCAATATTTTCAATGCCTTCATCAGCATACTTTTCAAGTAAAGCTTCTAAAACTTTTCTAGATTGCTCACCATATTTGGCAAAGTAATTCCGCTTTTTCACATTATTTGCTCGCTCTTTTCTTGTTAGTGGGGGCTGGTCGTATGCGATATGACAAATCAAATCAAACAAGTCAACTTTCTTTTCAACCGCTTCCATTAATGCTTCAACCAAAACGCCCTGCTCTTGCAATTCCTTAATAATGGCTTCTTTTCGGTCGGTGTTGTTCCATCTGTTTAAGAAATCATTTAAAGATGCAAATTGCCCATTAATAATTGCTTTGGTATGGTCTTTCAAACTTGTAGTAATTGGTTTCCCGTGTTGATCAAAATATAATTCACGGCTCACTAATACTGAAACATCAACTCCGTTTACATAAACTTTTTGGCGTGGTTCTCTGACTCCCGTTTCCACTGTGTTTGGTTCAGGGTATCGTATTTCAGGTTTAACAATTTCAACTTCTTCACCGCTCTCTTCATCAATTATTGGAGTTGTGTCGGTTTCTTCTTCCTCAACAATACCGCTTAAATCTATTTCTTCTGTAACTGGTTTTATTCTAATTGGGTCTCCATCAAAGTCAGGGTCAGCAAATAAGTCGGTTGCATTTCTAAAATCAAGAATTGTAAAGAAAAGTTTACCGTATTCCTCGTTAATCCTTGTTCCTCGTCCAATGATTTGTTTGAACTTGGTCATTGAATTTATATTTGCATCAAGTACTATGACTTTGCAAGTTTGAGCATCAACGCCTGTTGTCATTAATTCAGAAGTGGTTGCAATAACAGGAAACTTTTCTTCAGGATTTATGAAGTTGTCTAATTCACGTTTCCCTTCGTCATTGTCGCCAGTTATTTGCATTATGTATTTGTGATTGCTGGCTGCAATATCCGCATTGTGTCTTTGCAATGCTGAACGCATGCGTTCAGCATGATCAATGTCTGCACAAAAAACAATAGTTTTTGCATAGCGGTCAAACCCTTTTAAAAATTCAGAAAGCTTTTTAGCGACGGTGTCAGTACGTTCATCAATCACAATATTCTTTTCAAAATCTCTTCGATTGTATATTCTATCTTCAACGAGATTTCCGTCTTTGTCCAATTTGCCATCTTCGGGTCTCCAACCTTCCAAATCAATGTTTAATCCTACTCTAATAACACGATAAGGTGCAAGAAAGCCATCATCAATTCCTTGTTTTAAAGAATAGGTGTAAATTGGTTCGTTAAAATATTCAATGTTACTTATTGTGTCTGTTTCTCTTGGTGTGGCAGTTAAGCCAATTTGTGTTGCATTTTTGAAATATTGTAAAATTTCTCTCCAGGCACTATCTTCTCTTGCACTTCCACGATGGCACTCGTCCACAACAATTAAATCAAAAAACTCAGGCGTAAATTGTTTATATACATTGGCATCTTCATCAGCACCTGATAAACCTTGATATAAGGCTAAGTAGATTTCATAACTTTTGTCAATATTTCTGTGTTTTACCACAGTCATTTTATCTTTGAAATGTTTGAAGTCGCCTCTTCGTGTCTGGTCAATTAATACGTTTCGGTCAGCCAAAAACAAAATGCGTTTTTTTGTTCCGCTTTTCCATAGCCGGTGAATTATTTGAAATGCGGTATAGGTCTTTCCAGTTCCAGTTGCCATAACTAACAATATTCTGTTTTGTCCATTGGCAATGGCTTCAACTGTCCTGTTAATTGCAATTTGTTGATAGTATCTAGGTCTTCTCCCTGTTCCGTCAAAGTAATAGCCTTGCGAAGCAATTTTTTCTGCTTCGGGTGTTGCAATGCCCTTGTACATTTTGTATTTCTCCCATAGTTGTTCGGGAGTAGGGAAGTTGTCTATATCAATTTCTTTTTCAATATTTTCGCCTGTTGCTGTACGGTCGTGAAATAGAAATCCATCTCCATTACTGCTAAATACACAAGGAATGTCAAGGATTTTTGCATAGTCAAGAGCTTGTTGAATGCCAGCCCTTACAGAATGATTATTGTCTTTGGCTTCAACAATTGCTAGGGGAATATTCGGCTTGTAATATAAAATGTAATCTGCTCGTTTTTGCTTACCTCTTGCTGTCAGCTTACCACGAACATAGATTTTACCATCAGTAAAAGAAACTTCTTCCAATAACTGAGTTTGTTTATCCCATCCTGCTTTTTCAATTGCAGGAGTAATAAATTTTGTACAAATATCTCTTTCAGATAAACTCTTTTTATTCATTACAAAACATTCAAATTTAAAATCTTGAAAACACTCCTTTTTATCAGAGCGTTGGTAAAAAATGGCTCTTTTGATTTTGCCGAAGCGTTGGCTTTGTGCGTCGGGGCAAAATCAAATGTGCCATTTGTGAGCAGGCAAAAAAAATGTTTTAAAAAATGTGCGTTGGGCAAAAAATAAAAAACATTGGGTCGGCTTGAGTGCTGGCTTTCTTGTCTAGTCAATAGTTCTTTTTTCTGTACTTTCACAATGGTTTACTTTTCAATTTATATTTGTCGTCTCTGTCTTTTTACACTTGGCGGTAACGATTGTGCATACGCCATTAAAGTATCACTTCAATGGCGGGTATTTCGGCATTAGTCGAAAATGTTGATAGTTTGATCGATATATGATAATATATTTTTCATATTTCCGGGATAGCGTAAATAGTTCATTTGTATGGT
>JBBQMQ010000164.1:0-8718 GCA_038329115.1 Bacteroidales bacterium | reverse complement strand
GTTGGTCGTAATTTGTTTTATATTTACAAAGCCGCACCAAAAGGACTTGATCCTGAAGCTTCTTTCAACGGCATGGGTTTTGAATATAGTTCGGTGCCAACAACACGTGAATGGGGTTTGAGTGCTAATGTTACTTTTTAACAAATTAAAAATACTGAAAATGAAAAAAATAAACTTATTAATAATCATTGTTTTGGTTGGTTTTACAAGTTGCACCGATAATTTTGTAAAAATAAATACCAATCCAAACGCCACAACAACCATTGATCCGGCTTACCTTTTTACCACTTCGCAACGCCGTGGAGCAATGGACGATCGGGTATATTATTACACACGAGGCATGGCTTGTTTTGAATCGCAAATGTACACCAATACCAATTATACCAAGGAACATTGCACCGACCGATATCAGTTTAATGGCGCCTGGAATGGAACTTTGTGGGGTGCTGCTTATGCTGGCGATCCGTCTAAAACCTACCTTTCGTTTGTTGCCGAAGCCGAAAAAATTGCCAAACGCAACGGCTGGGATAATAAAGAAGCAACTTGCACTATTTGGAAGTCATTTTCTTTTCTGCAATTGACCGATTTGTTTGGCGATATTCCCTACAGCGAAGCATTTAACGATTTGATTGATTATCCGGCTTACGATAAACAAGAAGATATTTACGCCAATATTTACCTGAAATTAAAAGAAAGCAATGCCAAACTTGACCCTACAAAAGGCAATGGAATGGAAAAAGCCGATTTGTTTTACGGTGGCGATATCGGTTCTTGGAAACGATTTTCAAATGCTATTCGGTTGCGTATGGCATTGCGTATTTCGGGCAAAAACCCTACTTTAGCCAAAACTTGGTTCGACGAAACTTTGGCAGATTTAGGGGGTTTAATGACTTCAAACATGCACTCGTGCCGACTAAAAACCGACCCGGCAGGACCTCAGGGAATTCACAGCGACAACCCAATAAAAGTAATGGCAAATGCATTCGATTGGTTTCGTATCAGCGAATTTATGGTGACAACGCTAAATGATTTACAAGATCCACGCATGTTTAATTTTGCTGAACCTACCAAAAAATACTTGGACGCTCTGAAGACTATTTGTGCCGATATTGAAAAAAATACAGTAACCTACGGAACACTTTCATTAACAGAACAAACCAAAGTGTCGTATTGTGCCAAAGAAGGCTCTTCTTTCATAAATATGTATGCGCAAGGTCGTTATTTTACCGACGAATTGGAAGCAATCGTTGCACGGGTGGCACCAAGCAGAATGTCGGAAATAAGCCGCAGCATAAAATTCAAAGGAATAAGAAATGGTCAAAGCATAGAGTCGTTAACCACCTTGCAAAGCAAATTGGGCGAATATTCCGATTTGAGTCAGTATTTACGTCAGGATAATTACCCTACAAATTTATTTGTATATCCCGAAGTCTGTTTCTTGCTTGCCGAAGGAAATTTGAATGGTTGGGCAACACCAAAAACTGCCGAACAATACTATACCGATGGTGTGCGAGCAGCGTTGCAGCTGTATGAAGTAAGCGACACAGAAATAGCAACTTACCTTGCCGGATCTGCCAAATTTAAAGTTGCAGGAACGAAAGCACAAAAACTGGAACAAATCATTCTGCAAAAATACCTTGGAAATTACACCGACGGTTTTGAAGCGTATGCCGATTTACGTCGCACGGGTTATCCTAAGATTTTACCCATTGATTATGTGAGTTCGGTGCCCGACGAAATGGGCTTGCCTCGTCGCTGGAAATATCCGAGCGACGAACATTTGCTCAACAAAGCAAATGTGATAATAGCCGCCGACCGCATGGGGGGCGATTATCAACAAAGTAAAATGTGGTGGGATAATTTTAGTCGCTAATTTTAGAGAATAATACACAATAAGAATTCAATAATTAAATTTAAAACAATGAAAACAATGAAAACAATCAATTTATTAAAGAAAACAGCATGCTTGCTTTTGGTGGCTATGACTACCTTTTCATGTAAAGAAGAACCGGTTATCAATAAAGCTACCGATTCGGCTATCACCTCTTTTGCACTCGATTTAACCACCTTGGCAGCTTTGCCCGACCAAACTTTAAAGGCAGCCGTAAAAGTGGAAATTGTAGGCGAAGAAATTCAGATTAATCTACCAATCGGATTAAAAGCCGATACTATTGCTCGTTTACTGGGAAATAATGCAGCAATACTAAATGTTTCGACTGGAGCAACTGTATCACCAGCCTCGGGAACACCGGTAAAATTTAATGTAAAAACGCCTATTTTTTACACAGTTACAGCGGAAGATGGAGTTTCCAAAACGGCTTACAAAATCCGTTTTTTCGAAACTGCTCAAAAAGGATATGGTGTAGTGAGCGAATATTGGCGGAAAAAAGGGACAGCATTTACCGATAAATTTACGTCGAATAACGAAAAAACATTTGCCGTTACACCAACGCATATTATCCAACAAATTGGTGGATTATATGGCGGTGCGTTGAAACTTGTAAAGCTTTCGATGTTGGATGGAACTGAAGCGGGTTATACAAAACTTGTTGTTGCACCAACCGATACTATCAAACAAGTTCGTGCTATGGCAAGCGACCGCAAAGGCGCATTTGTGGCATGTAACTTAGCCGGTCCGGGACAAGATTTTAAAGTTTGGGCTTGGGATACACACGATGCAGCTCCACGTCAATTAATCAAATGGAATGTAGACGGACTTACTTCTATCGGAACTGTTCCAAGTTGGGCTGGCAATCATGTTGGGCGTCGTATTTCGTTGGTAGGCGATTTGAAAACCGAAGCTTATCTGTATGCTTATGCTTGTTATACGCTGGATATACTTCGTTGGAAAATTACCAATGGTACAGCTGCTGCAGTTCCCGAAAAAATACATTACAATCCGGGCGGTTCAATGTCTCGTTTTGAACTTTGGACATCGGTTACTGGGATGGGAGCAACTTCTACCAGCAATATTTTAGTAAGCTCGGCATGTGCAGGTTCTGAAGTGTCAATTATTGATGGAACAACTAAACAAAATTTAATGGCTGCTTCAGGAGCAGAAATTACGGCCAAAGGAATTGGCAATTACTTTGAGTACAATGCTGTAAAATATTATTTGGCTCTTAACGTAGACGCTTATGCAACCCCACACAGTGCAAATGCACGTTTGTACGATTTTACTGGCGTGACAACAAGTGTAGAAATGACTGCAAATAGGTGGCTTAACCCACAACCGACTAAAATAGAAGCTGATGGCGCATTAGGCAATGGAGATGCAACGGGTTGTGTAGATGTAGTTCTGGATGCTGATGGTCAAGGATTTAAAGTTGTTGCGCTGGGCACCGGCTGCGGTGTAGTGGTAACAAAATTCAGCAAAAAGAAAGAAATGACTTTCTAAAAATAATTTAAATAAAAAACCATACAAAGCCTATTCAAAAAAGGGTAGGCTTTGTATTATAAAATCAAAAATGAGACATTTATTTTTTATCGCAAGTATCTTAATGCTGATTTCATGCAAACCAGTTCAAGATATTAACAATGACATACTAAGTTTTGAATTTCAGGAAATAGCCTTAGGCGATACGGCTACAATTTTTCACGATACTGTTTCAGTAATGGTGCCGACTTCAACTGATTTAACCGCCCTAACTCCATTAATTAAAATTTCACCAAATGCAACAATAAATCCTGCTTCTGGCGTTAAAAAGGATTTTTCAAAACCAGTTTTTTATACCGTAACTTCTCAGTCGGGAGCACCACGTTCATTTACTGTTTTAACGTATACACAACCCACATTCAGGCTAACAAGCGTTACGCTTCCCGATGTCAATATTTCAGGAGTGATAAATGGCGATAATATAACATTTACAGTTCCATTTGGCATAAATGTAACTTCCATAAAAATAGCTTTTGCATTGGCTGAACCTGATCTTGTTACTTCAATTAAATCGGGCGATAAAATAGATCTTTCTCAACCTGTTTCGTTGAAACTCACCAAAGGAAATCTCACCAAAACATACACTTTACAAGCCGTTGCACAGCCACAAGAAACCGGCATACGTGCCGTGTGGGTAACCAATGTGGCCAGCTCCGTATTAATGAGCGATGCCAATCTTACTGCCATGGTTGATAAACTGGCAGAATTAAATTTTAATACCATTTGTGTTTGTACTTACAATAAAAGCCAAACTTTATTCCCGAGTGAAACACTTGCTACTGTATTGGGAATTACACCAGCGCAAACCGTTATTTCTGGATGTTCGTGGGGCGATGTATTGGCAAAATTGGTTGAAAAAGCACATGCCAAAAATATTAAAGTCATTGCGTGGTTTGAGTATGGATTTGCTTCGCATTACAATGGTCAAGATAAGCCCATTTCAGATAAACACCCTGACTGGGTGAGCAAACAGCAAGATGGTACACAAACCGTAAAAAATAATTTTTATTGGTTGAATGGATTTCACCCAGAAGTGCAAAAATTCCTGACGGATATGATTGTGGAATGTGTCACCAAATACAATGTGGACGGTGTGCAGGGCGACGACCGCTTACCTGCATTGCCGGCGCATGCTGGTTACGACGATTACACCAAACAAATGTACAAAACCGAGACAGGTAAAGATTTGCCAACAAATCCTACTGAAACGGCATTTTTCACTTGGAAATATAACAAGATGACCGACTATGCAGTGGCGCTATATGCAGCCGTTAAAAAAGCTCGTCCTACTTGTTTGGTCACTTGGGCTCCAAGTACACGCGGTTGGAGCAGAGATAATTACTTGCAAGATTGGCCCGAATGGGTGAAACGTGGTGTAGCCGATTGGGTTTCGCCCCAGTTGTATCGGTCCGAATCAGCCGGAATAGATTCATATTCTGCTTTAGTTTATAGCGACCTGCAAAATGTATTTACTACAGCCGAATTGCGAAAAAAATATGTTCCGGGTATGCTGGTACGCAATGGTAGCGAAATTATTTCCGATGGATTTTTGGCAAAACTCATTCAATACAACCGTTCAAAATTGGTTTACAACGAATGTACTTGGTTTTACGAAGCCATTCCTACAAAACAAAATGCATATAAAGCATTGTATCAGGGAAAAGCGATATTTCCATTCTAAAATAAGTAAAAAACAATGAGATTATTTCTGTTTTTGTTGTTTTCTACGGCTTCGGTCTTTGCTAGTCAGCCAACCGTTTATGACGTATTTACAACTCAAACTGAACGTGAACGATTTGTAAAAGAAAAAACTCATTTTATTGATTCGGTTATTAGTTTAGTTCCGAATTCTGAAAATGAAAAATCCTATAAATCAGCCTATTGGGCGTCGGAGTTGATGCTTAGTAGAAGCGAGAAAGCAAAAGCAAATCTGAAATTTGCATTGGTTCATTTTTCAACGTATTCTGATAGTTTTAAATATGCCGTTTTACAGAATATTTTCACCTTATATCAAACTGAATTTGCAACAGAAATAGCTAGTTTATTAGCTCTCGAAAAAAGTGAAAAGCGATTTGCATTGATGGCCAGTTATCTTATTCGTCAGGATAAAAGTGTTGTGAATCTATGTGTTGATAAAATGAAGAAACGCTTTCCGTTGTGGAAAGATAATCCTGTTTTATGCGGTTTTAAGTTGGAAAATTCAATTCAACCAACATTGACTAATACTCAAATTGAAGATTTGATTGCATTTCGCAAAGCAAAAAAAGAAGCGACGATTTTTGTTTTTGTTCACCAAAACAGGGATATTCCCGGTTATGCCATTGTTCAAAACAAAAAAGGAGAATTTTTGAAAAATGGTAACGATACGCTGAAAATCAAATTGTTGGCACGTTCAATTACCAATTTTCCAAGCTATTTGACCAATGGAAATACACCGCAAGGCGTTTTTTCGGTTCAGGGTTTTAGTTCGTCCGATAATGTGTTTATAGGCAAATCGCCAACGGTAATTAGCGCATTACCATTCGAAATAGCAGCAAATGAATTTTGTTTTGCAAAAAATGAAAAAACAGAGTGGTCAATAGACTTCTATGAATCATTTTTCCCCGAAAGTTGGAGGAACTATGCACCCAAAAACATGGCTTATTATGCCGGAAAAGCGGGAAGAAGCGAAATTATTATTCACGGAACAACCATAGATTCTGAGTTTTACAAGCAGCAACCGTATTATCCCTTTACTCCTTCAATGGGATGTATTTGTACATTGGAGCGATGGGATAGAACCAGCGGAAATCTGATTGAAAGCGAGCAACTTCGCTTGATTCAGGCATTAAAAGAGAATAAAATTGAAAAGGCGTTGATGTACGTCATTGAAAAAAGATTTAATAATTCTACTTTACTAAAATAAAAAAATGAATTCTATATTGACCCCCAAACCCCCAACCTCACCCCAACCCTCTCCAAAAATGGAGAGGGAGGAAGAGGGCCTTAAGAGTGCAATTAGAAGTTTATTTACGCAATTTAGTATTATATAAACTGCGTCTTCAAGCCCCCATTTGGGGGTTTGGGGGTTAAAATTTTAAATTGGGAAAGTAGAAATAATTATGAATTATTATTGCAGCATTTGTTAATTGCAATATGTTATCTTCCTATTCTGACCCCAAAATCCGCTAGCTGGCGGAGGCTTAAGACGCAGTATTTTAAGAATAACACTTAAATTTCTACTGTTGAAATAAAGCAATACTAATCAAAATCCCCCATTTGGGGGTTTGGGGGTCAAAAAAGGAAAGAAAATTTTTAAACTTGACTAAAGGAGATAAGCAGTTATTTAAAATATAGCCCACAAATTGTTATGATAAAAACACTAAAATACATTTCCATAGTCCTTTCAATTCTGGTTTTTTCTTTATGCAAGGAAATGCCAAATCTCGACGACCCAACAGTTCCATTTCCTGCTCCAACAGAATTGAAAGCAGAAAAGGAGTCGGTTAACTCAGTGAAATTGAGCTGGAAAGACAACAGTGAAGGTGAACAAGGATTTGTTATTGAACGATTGAAAGAAGGCGAAACAGCAAGTAGAAAATATACTGTTGGGAGCAATATTAGCAATTACTCAAGTACCAATTTAGAAAAAGCAAACTACAGTTACACCGTTTATGCATACTATAATCAGCGCAAAACCGATAGTTTATCACTTGTTTATCAGCACGTTCCGGTTAATATGCCAGCTAACTTTAAAGCAGAGGCGAATGCTCAACAAAAAACAACACTTACTTGGGATGCTACTTCCGAAGTAATTGATGGATACAAAATTGAACGAAAAACGGGGACTGGTTCCTATGTACTTTGGAAAACCTTGGCTGCAACTCAAACCACTGTTATTGATGATTTGCCTGGAGTTGGACTAAATACCTACAAACTATATGCTTATGTGGGCGATGCGGTGTCGGTTGCTGTGGAACGCTCGGTTGTTTTTATAGCAGCTCCACAAATTAGCATTGATAATTTGCTCACGTCGTACATTAAACTTACGCCAAACTTTACACTCACAAGTGATGGTGGCGAAACCTGTACGGTAGGAGTTTGTTGGAGCAAAACTTCACACCCGACTATTGACGATAACAAATTTATTTGGCAAGATAAACTTGCAACCGGTAAAAAAGCCTTTGGTAATGCAATAAACTTAACGTATGGCAACACATATTACTTAAGAGCTTATGCTACAAATTCCAAATTTACTGCCTATTCTAATGAAGTTTCGGGAACATTAAGTGCCTTGCCTCAGCCAATAAATCTAACCTGGACTTTGATGCCGGCAATCAATGCGTCACTTCCGGCAGAAGTGAGAGTGTATGAAACCAGTAGCTCGCTCAATGGACGAAATTTCAAGGCTTATTATGCCATTGCCGACATGTCGACAGGTAATATTGAATTAAAAGCAACTTTGGCAACTTCTACCAAAACTCCAAGCAAGCATATTGCTGATGCCACTTCCGAAACGTTTTATGCAATGACCAATGGAGGTTATTTTAGTGGAACTAGTTCGTATAGTTTAGTAATTGACAGAGGCACAAAAAATGCTGAAAACATAACGTATTTAACGCGTGGCATTTATTCCTATTCAGTCACCCGAGGTGCATTTGGAGTTACCCAAAGCCAAATTCCAGCTGTAAAATGGGTATCGGGTGGTTTGGCTTATAATATTCCAAGTCCCAATGTAGAAGGTGAATCGGCGCAAATGTCTCCTTCACAGACGTTTCCGATGCAAGCCGAACAATGGAATCCATTTACTGCTATTGGTGGTGCGCCTATATTGCTTAAAAATGGAAATTACACGTTCGATATGACAACTACGCTTTCGGGCAAATACATGACTAATTATGAGTTATTGCAATCCGATATTTTCTCAACTTCAATTCGTCCACCACGAACAGTTATTGGAAGCACAGCCGACAATAAAATTATACTTTTTGTGTGCGATGGTCGCCAAACTCACAGTGACGGTGCAACCATACTTGAATTGGCACAAATCCTAAAAGGTTTGGGTTGTGTAAATGCGTTGAATCTTGACGGTGGTGGCTCGTCGGCTATTGTGGCTGGTGGCACACTTTTGAATAAACCGTCGGATGGTGCTGAGCGTGCAGTTCCTTCTGTGGTGGCATTTGTAAAGAAAAAGTAGATAATTATGCGGAAGCTTCAGAAACAGAAAATTCATTATATGCCGAAGATGCTGATATCTCCATTTCTCCTTCGTTCCATGATAGAAAACCAGTATCGATTACTAC
>JBBQMQ010000163.1:0-8797 GCA_038329115.1 Bacteroidales bacterium | reverse complement strand
CATGACGACATGAATAGGCATCAAGTGGAGTTTTGCAAGGTTTCCAACCCGGATTCCAAATCACACCATTTTCATTAATATAGAAATATTTACCGCCCGAATCGGTTGGAACATTATTATAACGATACCGTGTTATTCGCCTGAATTTGGCATCCTTGAAGAAGGAATATCCTCCGCCTGTATTAGAAATTATTGAATAGAAATCTTCATTTCCAAGATAATTAATCCAAGGTAAAGGAGTTCGGGGATTGGTAATGACATACTCACGTTTCAGGTCATCAAAGTGTCCAAATTTCATTTTTTAATTTTTAGAATAAACTTTTTGTTCGTAATTTATGATAAGATTTGTCAGCAAGATTAGTTGAAAATAATTTTGTCAACTCTAATTTATCATTCTAAAACCAGTATTTTAGATAATTGCTTATTATTTCCTGATAATTTAATCAAATAAAAACCTTTCGGGAGTTTCAAATTTAATTTTAATGGTATTCCAGAAAAAATTCCAGAGTTTTGAGTGAATACTTTTCTACTGTTAATATCGAAAATATCAATTTGATTGTAATCCAATTCAGCATTGTTAATCGTTATCTCACCCTTTGTTGGATTTGGATAAATAGAAAAGGATGCGCTTTGAACAGAATTAGTGCCGTTAGCATTTATCTCATCACTAGTAATTAATAGATGAGTAACTGATAGAGGCGGACTTTCAACTGTTATTCCTCCATTTATTTTTGTTCCCAACGCCTTGATGGATGTATAATTATCCGGACCTCCACCGTCTGCAGTGGTGCCATTTCCATTTACAAAAACTTTTCTTGAAAAATCACCATTATCAGTGCCACCGGTTAAAACATAGCGGTAATAACTTTTGGCATTTGTAAAATTACTAAGTTGTAGATTTACAAGCTGCTTTGAAGTACCTTTATTAATAATCACAATACCACTTTGACCCGACGAGAATGAAGAAGCATATGCGACGATATTGGTATTGCCATTAACCGTGGAACTAATCATTTGGTCACCGAAAACCTTTTGAAAATAATACAAATAGAAAAATGGAGCGTGTGGAGCACCTTGCACAATACCAGGTTCATCATTGCTTGCAAATATACCGTGATCATCACCGTTGCTCCAACCATTCTTCAAGTCCCAGCGTGTAGCTTCACCATACTGATTTTTAATGAGTTCGCCTAAAACTAATGCCGCATGAATCCCATTTATATACGAAACAGCTTGTTTACTTCCAACCGCGAAAATATTCCATTCGGTAAGTGCAACCGGCAATGTGTCTTTTCTGCCATAGGTTTTAAGATCTTTCAATACATAATCCTTATATCCTTTCGTGTATGAAGCTGAATTCAGAATAGTCGCGATTGTAGAATTCTCGTTATACGGTGTATAATACGAATGAACTATCAAAAAATCAGCCTTGTCGGCAATTTGTGGCATCAATCCTGCATTCCAGTTTGTTTGAACCGGATCCCAAGTAACGAGAGTTTCAACAGCCACCACTCCGATTTTAATATCAGAACCAATTTGCGAGGCAGCATATTTCATTGAATCGATAAAAACCCGACAATGTTTGCCATAAAGGTCTCCCGAAATTGTAGCAGGCTGTTTATCTTTGTTTTGTTTAATATCAATTGAATAGCCTGCTTCCCAGTTACCGTAATTTTCGTTTCCAATTTCCCAGTATTTTGTTCTTCCTTTGTCGTATCTTACCCAATTGGCGGCATAATGAGCCGCATTAGTAACCGGATTTAAACTTGTGCCATATCGGGCATAACTGTAATTCACACATATACTGCCTGCTGAATTAGTTTTCTTCAGCATATCGTAATAGTTATCGAGTGTCATAGCCCAATTTGCTGTTGTATTTCCGGCATTTAACACGCCCACTTGTCTCGTAGAAGGCAAATCAGTTGGTCCTAGTCCTTCCACTGCATCCCAAAAATACTCATTGGATAGATTTCCTCCCGGCCAACGCAATATTTTCGGACTAAGATTAGTAATATCACTCATCAAAATATCATCTTCATTCATTTTTCCTGCCCAACCTACACCATTATTTCCATATATGTATGTTGGAACTTTTGTCATCTTCTTATTGAAATCAATATTTACAGTAACAGTTGCAGTTTCTGTAGTTGGAAGAGTATAAATGTACTCGGGACTTACAACCACTTTTGGTTTCCAATCATTTAAAAAGAATCCTTGTGCTTGTGAGAATGCCACATTTGTTGAGACACAAAACAGCATTATACAAATAAAAACGTTTCTCATTTTAAATAATTTTGGTGTTCAAAGAACTTATTAAAGTTTACCATTATTTTATTATCAGCTTATAATCAGACTTGTAAGCGCCACTTTGAACTGCAATAAAATAAATTCCACTGTTGATTTTTGATAAAAGATTTATATAATTTTTCCCTGCAGTAAGTTCACCACTTAATACTTTTCTGCCACTAATTTCAGTAATTAAATACTGTCCTTCAAACTCCGAGACAAGAATTAAAGCACTGGTTTTATCAATAGGATTTGGATAAATGATAACTGATTTTTTGTCCGAAATATCATCCAATGCTGTAGCACCGACAAAAACTGTTGAAGAAGTAATTATATCTCCATCTTTTGTTCTGACAAAAATAGTAGCTGTTCCACTTGCAATACCTGTCACCAATCCACCTACCACAGAGGCAATGGCTGCATTACTCGACCTCCAGAAAATATTTTTATTGGAAGCATCAGCCGGTGCAATAGTAGCAGTTAACTGAGTGGTAGCTCCAATTTCAATGTTGACAGTTGCCGGACTAATTGTAACACCTGTAACCGGGACGACAACGGTTAAAGCACAGGTTGATGACTTGTTACCACCATCTAACGAAGTAGCAGTAATTGTGGCTGTTCCTTTTGCAACAGTAGTAATTAATCCCGTAGAATCTACAGTTGCGATGGTTGTATTACTTGAACTCCAACTCACTTTTTGGTTTGAAGCATTTGATGGTGAAACCGATGCTAAAAGCTGAGAAGTTGTTTTTACAGCAACAGTTAAGGTTGCTGGCGTAATATTTATATCAGTTACAGGCACACAAACAGTTACATTGCAGATTCCTGTTTTATGACCATCTTGAGTTGTAACTGTTATTATAGTATTTCCAAGTGTTTTTCCAGTCACCAATCCTGTTGAATCCACGGTTGCTATTGATGAGTTATCGGAACTCCATGAAATCTTGCTGTTAGTTGCAATCGCAGGTATAACAACAGCATTCAACTGGCTTGTTGCATTTATTGCCATCGAAATGGAAGAAGGAACAATGTAAACATTGCTAACCGGCATATCAATTTTTTGCATAATCACAGAAATACTATGATTTTCAACAATATTTGAAAAAGTATAAGTACTAATTGCTCCTTGAGAAATGCTATCGACCAATACATCGCTTACTTTATAACCAGAATTTGCTGAAATTGTAAAGGACTGATTACTGCCCTGTGAAAAACCAATAATTCCCGATGGACTGATAATTCCTCCAGTTGCTGCACTGGCAGATATTGTATAATTAGTAATTAATGAAGGTTCTTTACCTGCCACTAAAATTCCATTTGCATAAAGAGGAATGTAATCTGTTGGTAAGAGAGTAGTTGTCATGCCTGAGTAAGACCAATCATTTGTTGAATCCCACGATCCAGCAGGGACTTTGGTTGACATACTAATTCGCACTTGTGTTTCCTTTCTGCATTGACTCTGACCAGCCGGATATATTTGAATGGTTGATAAGAATTTAATTTCAATATAGTACAGGTTTTTCGTAGCATCTAATGGAAGTAAACCACTAGATGTCACACTGCTACTTTTGGCTGAAACAGTATAATCAGTCAATTTGTATCCTTTAGCAAAGCCTTCTGTTAAATCCAAAAAAATCCGAAAAGAAAGATTTGGAACTCTTGCGGGCCAAGCGGTTCGATTATTAACCCAGATTGAATATTCTGTATAGTTTGCACCTGAATTATTTATTTTTGTTTCAACCATAAATTCCCCTTTCGGAATTTCTTTCTGAGGAAAATCAGCGAGTGGTGTACCGCCATATTCCTGAGTTAGTGCTGCTAAACAACCGCTAAAACAGGCATTATAATCAGTTGCAACCTCATTCGAAATGTAATCGGTACGAGCATCAGTCCAACTGAAGTCATCTTTAGATTTAAGACCACCAACCAAAGCACCATAAAGTATGTGACGTGTTTCGGTCGGATTAGCCATATCGCGATTCCACGAACCATGTGCAGTACGATGGTGAGGAAATTGTGGATAATTTTTCCCAAACCCGATTACGTAACTTGTATCAACGGGATTTTTCCCCAATAAATAATCGATAACCCATTTTGCCCGATCGTGATATTTTGTTGCCTTTGCTTTATCCCCAACATATTTGGCATAAATAAGCATACCTAAAGCGGTATTTGCTGCATAGCGAGAGCTTCCCCATTGGCTTAACACGGGAAATCCAGTTGATGTAAATCCCGGTCCATTGCCTAAAGGTCTGGATGTAAACCATTGATTTAACCAGCGCTCAGTATCAGTTTTATATTCAACATCACCTAAAATTTTTGACATTAATACATAACATCCATATGATTTATCGTCCCAGGCAATTGTCCAACCATATTGTCTTACCGTCTGATATGCTTCGTTTGATAAACTTTTATATTCAAGTTTAGCTTTATCCAAATATGCAACATCGTTTGTTGCAAGGTACAACCAGATTGCACCCCAGCATAGTTCATCCTGGTAGCCACTATATGATTTATAAAAAGCGGAAGCCTGAGGCATGGAAGTTGAATATACGCCTCTGAAATTATCGGCAAATTCATAAATCTGTTTGGCATGTTTGATTAAAATAGCACTATATGTAGGATCAGAATCTTTAAAAATTATAGAAGCAGAGGCTAAGGCTGCAGCCGTTTCGCCCGCCAAATCAGAACCAGGATGAGTTTCATCGATTTTATAAGAGTTTCTTGCATAAGATAATTCTACCATTTCAGCAGGAATCCAAAAAGCATGATCAGTTGCACCATCGCCCACTTGTCCGTAAAGTTCATGAGGTGCTGTGTGACATTTTAGAAGATAATCAGTCACCCATCGGATATTACTTTTAAAATAATCATACTGGTTTGAATTTTTATAACCATCTGGAAACTCAATGGCTCCCCAACACATTGTCGTAACTGAATAAGACATTGGAAAATTAAATTTCACATGATCACCAGCATCAAACCATCCACCACTTAAATCAATTCCATCAACACTTCCATCGTGTTCGCATGCATTACTTCTCCAAGAAACTCTGTTTTCGGAAGGTAAGCTGCCACTACGTTGTGCTTCATAAAAAAACATTGACTTTTGCAATGCTTCTCCGTAATTTAAGTTTTGGGAATAACTTTCTCCGGAGAAAGATAATATTGCAAATACTACTGATAAAAATATAATCTTTTTCATGTCAAAAAGCAATTAAACGGTTAGTAATTAAACAATTGTCACAGATTTAATTATCACTTTTCTCTCTCGACTCAGTCAATTCAGATGATATTACTTTCATTTTCGTTTCGTTCAGTGGATAAATGAACATAAATAAAACCCCTAACAGTGTGCCTATTGCAGGAAAGAAACTGAGCATCATTCTGATTCCATTTTGAGCTGTTTCTGTCTGAACCACATTGGCATGAAATCCGTAATATCCCAATAACCAACCGGTTAATGCACCACCAATAGTCCAACCAAATTTTTGAGACATAGAAGAAGCTGAGAATACCAGTCCTGTTGCTCTTCGTTTGGTTTTCCATTCCGAATAATCCGAAGCATCAGCATACATTGACCAAATTAACGGCAAGGTAATTCCGGCGCATAAACTGATTAAAAATTGTGTGGCAAAAATCAAACCTGTATTTCCACGATCTATGAAATAGAAGAAAATGCTCAAGATGGTAGCTGTAAACATGGAAGTCATAAACGTTCCTTTTTTACCAATTCTGCTTGAAATTGGTATAGCAAGTATTACTCCGACAATATTGGCTGCCTGACCGATTACAAAATACATACTGCTGAGTGTAATAGTAAGTTTCAATGAATTTATCTGAAATGCATCTTGAGTAGTTACATAGTATTTAAAATAGTAAATGGCAGCCCCATCCCGAATTGAATTAAAAAATATAACTGCTACTCCTGCGCCCAATAAAATGAACCAGGGACGATTAGCCCAAAGATCTTTCAAATCATGTTTCAAGGAAGTTTTTTCAATTACCTGTTTCACACGTTCGCGTGTCCACGAAAAACAAATGAAGAAAAACAGAATGGCAATGACTGCAAAAACTATGGCTGCATACAGCCAACCAACCTGTTTGTCAACATGAGTTCCATTCATTTTGCTGAAGATATCAACCAGCGGTTCAGCAAGTCCCAAAACCAAAAAACTTCCACTAAATGCAAATATCATACGATATGTTGCCAATGTGGTGCGCTCTTTTCCGTCAGAGGTCATAACTCCCATCAACGAAGCATACGGAACATTAATAAGAGAATAAACCATCATCATCAACGAATAAGTAATATAGGCATAAATAATTTTGCCGGTTGTGCTTAGTTCCGGTGTTGAAAACATAAGAACGCCCAATACGCCGAAAGGAATCATCATCCATATTAAATAGGGACGGAATTTCCCCCATCGGGATTGAGTGCGGTCTGCCAAAATGCCTACAAAAGGGTCAAAAGAAGCATCCCATATTCTGGTTACCAAAAACATAGTGCCTACTACCGCTGCTGAAATACCAAAAATATCAGTATAAAAAAACATTAGGTACATTGAAAAAAGTTTCCAAAACATTGAAGCTGCGGCATCGCCAAAACCATATCCAACTTTCTCTTTTATAGACAGTTTATGTGTATTCATTTTACTATTTGGATTTTTAAAATAACGTTTATTTTTCGTATAAAGGCACCACCCTTATGTTATCAATGCACATGTAGATATCACTGGCAGTTCCAACCCTTGGCGTATTGCTATCATTTCCACCCCAAACAAAGAAAGTCATATTACCAAATGCATTTTTGTCTAACTTTAATTTATTGTTCGTGCCATCAGGACTATAAATTGCCTGATTGAGTGGAAGACTTACAGTTGTCCAACCATCTGTCGAAAATGATCCGGTAGAAGAAGTTAACCATGGACGCCAAAGAATTCGCGGATAGCTAATATCATGATACAGTGGAAATCTTGCTGCAGAATTTAATCCCCAAGGTGTGAAAATACATTGCAGATAACCTTGTTTCCATGGTGAAACAACATTTATTTCAAATTTCAATGCTAAGGAATCGGGATTGCCTGTGAATAAATTTCCTTCGGGAAATCCGGCAAGCATTCCGTCATATTCAAACATAAGCGTTGCATCTTTCCATTCAATATCAGTTTTCAAATTGTCTTTGAAATACACATAATTGCCACTTACACCCGTTGGATTTGTCTTCTTTAAATCTGCAAATTTACCCCAGTCACTGTTTGGATATGAATTGTCGAAATCAAGAATGATAAAGCGGTTGTCCCTGAACATGAATTTCGAGAAACCCTCGCCATAAACCGATCTAACAGTTATTTTTCCAACATCCGACCCAATCGGTACTTTTACTTTAATTTGAGTTTTAGTTATATTCTGAATCTCAGTAGCCTTTTTGTTATTTGTAAAATACACTTCAAGATGTTGGTTCGGATCGTCTATAAAGAAATCGCCATTTATTGTTGCAATATCTCCATCAGACACATATTCACAATTCATTGAACTTACAACCGGAGCTGGCACTTTAACCTTAAAATTATACTTAATTGTGTCTCCCGATTGTGAAACGAAATATACTTTGTTGGTCAATTTTGTAGGTATTGCATTTGGAACCACAATAATCATACTGGTTGGTGTAATGAAACTTGTATTTAATTCAGCAGGTTGATCGTTAAAAAACACCTTAACCACACTTCGTAGGTTTTGTCCGACAACGGCTACGGTTGTACCCATAAATGATTCGCTAATAACCGAATCTTTTTTGGCAGAATTTGTCAATCTGAAATAGGAAATAGTGGGAGAACCCTTACTGATAACGTAAGCATCTGGATTATCGTTGCAAGAACAAAATAGGGTTATAATGCTAATGAACAAAATATATGTTGAAAAATGAATTGTTTTCATGTTATTCTAAGATTTGTTTTTCTAAATACAAGTAGTTAAAAACTTATTTTACTAAAGTCAAACGCTACTGGTTCTTCTTTCAGATTTGGATTCATCAGCAGGTCTACATCAGGAAAAGGTAACTGAAAGAAAATGGCACTCGAATTCAGTGTAACATGGTTCATAGCAGGTTCAGGCGCTGAGTTTTGATTGTAATAAGTTTGAATTGCCCAATAATTTCCTCTTTCCTGAGCCATCAAAATAGATTTAGCTTTATCAGCATTATAGTAACTTAATCGAACAATATCATACCAAAAATCACCTTCGCAAGCCAGTTCCAATCGTCGTTCTTTAAAAACATCGTCAAAACTGATACTTGTTTTAGGTATATAATTTTTGACTGACCGACCTCTAACCGTGTTGAAAGCTAACAATGCTGTTGCATCTGAAGTCGTTGCATTATTTCCTAGAACTGCTTCGGCATAGATTAAATAAACATCAGCTAACCTGAGTAAATGTGTACTTAACGAAGTTTTCATTCTTGTCATTCCGTAGCCAATACCTAATACATGATCATTATTATCGCCAACTA
>JBBQMQ010000162.1:0-8822 GCA_038329115.1 Bacteroidales bacterium | reverse complement strand
TGACCGACTAAACTTTTTGTTATATCTTTGCTCATGTTGTACTGTTTTAAGTTTCGTAACTCAAATATACAACAGTAGGGTGAATGTTTAGGCGTTTGCCCTATTTTTTTTTAAAATGTTTGTCGGTCAGTAGTGATTTTTTATATCTTATTGATTTTAGATAGTGAGTAAAAATTTATACGACAAAGTTACTTTGTCACAACACACAGTGCATTACATAAACTGTGGAAATTGTTACATGATTATCATGATGGGGATAATGAAAATGAAATCAGTGTGGGATGATTCTCCCTAACTTCAACTTAGGTGAGAGAGAAAGAAGGTCTGCTTGAAGGCTCTGTTTCAAGTAGTTTGATGTTTCTTTTTTAAATTATTTCTCTTTCACGTGCTTTTGGCTATTATTGGCAACACTATTTTTTTCTTTAACGGCATTTTCCGAAGCAGGCATTTTACCATATTGATTATCTGAATATACTTTTGTAAACTCAGCTCCAAAAAATACAATCATTGAAGAATAAGTAGTCCATAATAAAATGAGTATAATAGAACCCGCTGCACCGTATCCTGAACCCGGGTCTGTTTTGCCGAAATATAATCCTAAGGCTGATTTTCCTAAGGTAAATAATAGTGACGTTACAAATGCTCCAATCCATACTGAACGCCATTTGATTTTTGCATCGGGCAGAAATTTAAACATCAGTGCAAATAATATTGCAATAATGGTGAGGGAGAAAATAACATTGAGTATTTGAAAAATAATTAATAAAGATTCAGACCAATATTGCGATGCCCATGTACTGAAAGCTGATAATACTGAAGATACAACAAGAGAAATAAGTAATAGAAAAGCAATGGACACAATTAAGCCAAAGGAAAAAATTCGTGTTTTGAGTAATGACCAAATGCCTGATTTGGTTGTTGAAGCTTTTACTTCCCAAATAGTATTTAATGATTTTTGAAGTTGTACAAATACACCTGTTGCTCCAACTAAAATTATTGCAATGCCCATGATGGTTGCCCAAACTGAATCTTTGCTTTTACTGGCAAACTTTACCATGTTTTGAACCTGTTCCGCAGTATCGCTTCCCATTGCCTCTGCTACCTGACTATGCAATTTCCCGCTTACGGCATCGCTACCAAAAAAATAACCTGCAATTGTAATTACTACTACTAATAGTCCGGGTAGCGAAAATATGGCATTGTAAGCAATGACAGCACTCTCATTAAACGGGTCGCGGTTCCACCATTTTTTTAAAGCGGTTTTAAGGAGTGTGAATATCCTACTGAAAATAGATTTTTTCATATTAGAGCCTGATTTTTTTATTTATCTTTCTTGTTTTTTTCCTTCTTATCGGGATTAGAAAAAAGTTTTTCAAAAAATCCCTTTTTCTTTTCGGGTTTTACCTTGTTTACCGAAAGGATAGTTATTTCATTGTCAATAGAAGGATAAAGTGCCTGTATAAAAGCGTTGCGCAATACATCAATTATGGCATACCATGTTCCTACTGTAGTTTCTCCGTATTCACCTTCTATTGGAATCTTTGTTGCGACCTGCTTCTCTTTCGGATTTTTAAGGATTACACCTGCCGCACCAACCAATATTTCATATAATTTATTGAAGAAAGAATCATGACGGTCTTCTGGTCCTACAACTTTGAGATTTGTAATTACCGGCTTAACATATCCTATAAATTTTCCATTCTTTGAAGCCACTTCGGTGTATAAACCGAAAGTACCTTTGTGTACATCAAATTTTGCATACGCTTTTAAAAAATCATTCATTTCGGGCAGATTTGTGTTTTTTAATTCTGCATTCATATCGAATGTTGGTGTACGTGAAAGGGGATTCATTTTCATTTTAAAATTTAATTTCCCTTTATAAACATCAGCACTTGCAACAACAGTTGCAGGAAGTAATGCAGTGTCCTGAACGCTGGAAAGGTTTTGTGCAAGAATATGTGTGTTCACCATGGCAATGTTAACTTTGGGTGCAGAAGTTGCATCAATGTATTGGATTTTGCCATTAATAATTTCAAAGCGGTTAATTTTCAGAGGCATAAAAGATTTGAGCACTTTGCGAAAATCGTTTGTGTCTTTTTGAATGGCAGCAGGTTCTGCTTTGCCTTTCGTAAATCGCATGACGGGATCTGTAAATTCAAGTTCGCCAACAAGTCTCCCCTGAAATAAAGATTTCCATTCGACCGAAAGGTCAATAACCTTTGAAGATATAAACGGTACACGCTGCTTTGAAGTGGAATCAACTTTATCAATATAAAAATCTTTTATGATGTAAGCGCCCCGGTATATGTTAATATCAATGTCATTAATGTGACCAAAATATCCGTTCATGGAGGCAAGCGTTTTATTGGCATAGTGCAGCACTGCATAGGGCAAAATGATCCGGACGACTATTAACAATGCAACTATGGCAATAAGTATTTTCCATAGTAGGTGTGGCCTTTTTTTTGTTTTTTTCTCAGATGATGCCATGGTGATTATGTTTGGATTTCGTTTTTATGATTTGCATTTTTTGTATGTTTGAATTTTGAAAGTAAGGCATGAAAAAGTCTTTGCCCCGTTGATTCTATTTTATCGGAATTATTGGAAGCAATCCCTGCTGCTACGCTTTGCAGCACCATGCTTGCAATTACTTTCAATGGATTGTAAGAATTACGGAACAAAATACTTTTAACCAGAAACCCTGAGGCTGCTCCTATGGCTGTTTTGCCGATTCCTTTTTTTATATCGGGTGAAGCCGTAACTGCTTTGAATGTATCTTTAATGAGATTGATAGGCTTTAAACTTTCATGCACCTCATGCAGTTGTTCCTTGAGTTGATTTAACTCCTGATCGCGTTTTGTTTCCAACAAGGCGATTGCCTCATCAAGTGAGTTATTTGGTGAATTCTTTTTCATCTTTTTTTTCGTTTAGCATTTTTAAAATAATGGAATCGTTAACGGGAGATTTTATTATTCCGGGCATGAAATGCAAAATCAACGCAATCAAAACATAGAAACCGGCAACAATGAAAAATCCGTAATATGATTTGCCGATCAGTTCACCAATCCATAGAGCTAAGCCAATGCTTAACATAATGGTTGTTAGCAAAATAAATATAATAACTGCGAGTGTTGAAACAATTGTTGAAACTGCATCGGCGGATTTATCAATGGCTTTCAGTTTGAATAAATTGAGATTGGTTTTTGCATAAGCTTCTGCTTTTTCGAACAGAGATTCGATTAATGTTGATTTTGTTTCCATATTCTTGATTGTTTTTATTAAGTTGAGCTTATTTTGAATTTAGCGATTAAAACTATAATCATTTAAAAATGGATGATTTGTATGATTCAGAGATTGTAAAATTGCATCTCTGGCCATTGTGCTGTAGGTGATTCCATTGCCTCCAAATCCCAGAACGTAATGCTCATTTACTTCCTGATCAGGTCGTCCAAAATAAGGTAGACTATCATCTGTTTCGCCAAACGTTCCAGCCTATATATAGTCCGCTTTAAAGGGTATATCCGGAAAATATTTTTGAAATTGTTTTGTTAAATTGTTTTGTTTTTTTGATAAAAGCGAGTCTCGTTTTAAAGCATTTTTGAAATGTTCGTCGCAGCCGCCTATAATATTACGATTTTCAGAAGTTGTTCTGAAATAGAAATAGGGAGCAGAATTATCCCAATAAATATGGTTTTTAAATGCATTGGGTAATTCCTTAAATGCCTCAGAGGCTAATGCATAGGTGCTTAGAAGTTTTACTATGTTTTTTTCTCTCAGTGTATTCACGCTTTCATACCCGGTACAATGAATAATGTGATTGGCTTGAATTGAAAATTTATCCTGCGTTTTAGCTGTAAATTTACCACCGTCATTTTTAATTTCTTGAATTTCAGTACGATCAAAAATTTGCATCCCTTTTGCGGAACAATATTCTAATAAATCATAGGAAAATTTGTAGGGATCTATTATGGCTCCGGATGCTGATTCTATTCCGGCGAACGCATTCAATCCCAATTTTCCTAGAGCTTCCTTGTTGAGCCAACTAACATTAAATCCATATTTCTTTCTTGCATTAAATTCTTCTTCCAGATCCTTAATTCCCTTTCGGGTTGAGGTAAAATAAATGCTTTTTTTTAATTCAAAAGGACAATTACTTTTGATATCATCAATTATCTTTTTAAGGTCAAAAATTGCTTTTTCGCAATTTTTATAACTGGAAACTGCACAATTCAGTCCTCGTTGCTCAATGAGCTTATACAAAGGAACATCAATTTCATATTGAAGCATCCCTGTGCTGGCTGCACTACTTCCATTGCAGACATTACGTTTGTCAACCAAAACAACATCTTTACCTTCCTGCACCAATTTGTGGGCAATTAAAGATCCTGTAATCCCTCCACCAACCACTAAGATGTCTGTTGATAAAGATTTATCCAACGACGGATAGCTTTTTACAAAAGCATTCTTGATTAACCAGTAAGGTTCGTTTGAACGTAAATCCATGTGTTTTTTATTTTTAAAATTCAAATAAAATCCATGCTTCCACTCTTAGATTAACAATGCTATTGGTATATAAAATCCCAATCGCATTTATTGTCCATCCGGATTCAAATTAAGATTTTGATTCCTCTAATTCTTTCAATTTTGCTTCACGTGGCCAAAATCTGTGCTGAGCTACAGCCTTTACAAAATCAGTACTTGAAGCATTCATTAAAATTCCGTCATCTTTCTGTTTATCCGGATTCAAAGCTAATATTTTCATCAACCATTCAGCTCCATCACCTTCAGTAGCTATAGTTTTACAATGTTTGTAAGCTTCTTCTATAAACTCTTTTGCTTTCGGTTGCGTCTTGAATGTATCAATGCTTTTTTTACCTGCTGCTATAAAAACTGCGTCATATAATACAGATGCGGTTGTTAAAAGACTCTCATCTGCTTTTATACGTTGACCATTTGCAGTTAGGATTTTACCCAAATGAACAGAAATAATTTTCCCCATCGAACCCTGTTCTTTTAATGTATTCAGCATTTTATTGAGTGATTCATCATTCACTCCATCGGTAGCTAATACAGCTATCTGTCGGGTTTTTATTGTGTCTTTTACCGTGTGTTCCATACTCACTGCCGGTGAACTCATAACATCAGGGTCAGCTTCAATAGATTGATAACTCATCGGGTCAGCATCGGCTGGAAAACTGTGATTGGCAATAGTATCGGGCATGGGTACATCGAAACCTAAACCAGTGGCTACGCTTTCGGCAAGTGATGTATCGATTTTCGTAAGTAGTCCAACCACCCTTTTTCTTATCACTTCTAATTTCACTTTTCCCAATTCAAATCGAAATGCATCTACAATATGGTTTTTCTCTGTTTCGCTCATGCTATTATAAAACATGGCAGGTTGGCTATAATGATCCATAAAACTTTTGCTTCTGGAGCGAATTTTATTTGCATCTATCCTTTCGGGGTAAGACACATATCCACCTTCCATTGCTTTTGCCTGATGCGGATGTTCGTCACCAGTTGAATTTGGGTTATAGCTTGATTGTCCCATAACAATTGTTTGTCGCATAAATCCATCGCGCTGATTGTTATGCACCGGAGCGATAGGTCGATTTATTGGAATTTCATGGAAGTTGGGACCTCCAAGACGAATCAATTGAGTATCGGTGTATGAAAATAGTCGGCCTTGCAACAGCGGGTCGTTTGAAAAGTCAATTCCGGGTACAACATGTCCCGGGTGAAAAGCAACTTGTTCTGTTTCAGCAAAGAAATTGTCCGGGTTTCGGTTCAAAGTCATTCGACCAACAATTTTTACAGGCACCAGTTCTTCTGGAATGAGTTTGGTGGGATCAAGCAAATCAAACTTATATTTATGTTCATCTTTTTCTTCAACAATTTGTACTCCAAAATCCCATTCTGCCGGTTGTCCGTTTTCGATGGCTTCCCACAAATCGCGACGGTGAAAATCCGGATCTTTACCGGAAATTTTTTGTGCTTCGTCCCATAGTACTGAATGCACTCCAAGAACTGGTTTCCAGTGGAACCTTACAAAAACCGACTTGTTTTCTTTGTCCACAAAACGATAACTGTGAATGCCAAAACCTTCCATCATTCTTAAACTGCGAGGTATTGCCCTATCACTCATCAGCCACATTACATTGTGTAGGGTTTCGGGTGTCAGCGACACAAAATCCCAGAAAGTATCGTGAGCAGATGCAGCTTGTGGCATTTCATTAGTTGGTTCAGGTTTAACCGCGTGAATTAAATCGGGGAATTTAATTGCATCCTGTATAAAAAACACAGGCATGTTATTTCCCACTAAATCGTAGTTTCCTTCTTCGGTATAAAATTTTACAGCAAAACCACGTACGTCGCGTGCCAAATCAGTTGAACCTCTTGAACCAGCTACCGTACTGAATCGTGCAAATACAGGAGTTCGTGTGCCGACCTCTTGAAGAAACTGAGCTTTGGTATATTCCGACAAAGATTCAGTAAGTTCGAAATAACCGTGTGCAGCACTTCCACGAGCATGTACAATTCTCTCAGGAATTCGTTCGTGATCGAAATGCGTTATTTTTTCTCGTAAAAAGAAATCTTCCAGTAAAGTAGGTCCACGGTCCCCGGCTTTCAATGAGTTTTGATCGTCATTAATGCGTAGACCTTGATTAGTGGTCATAAATTCGCCATCGTTATCAATTGTATTGCTTTGAAGATCTTTACTTTTTTTATCTTCATCTTTTGATGGAATACCTTTTTCGTTTTTCATAATTGGTGGTTTACTAAGATTTATATTATTTTTGAAAATAGTTTTTGAATTAATTATTTAAGATTTTTCTGTTTCCTGTACAGCCTTGATTTCCAAAGCCTGGTTAAGAATGACATGCACTTCCTGCAATTGGAGTGACTAGTCCTTGATTTTTTTTCTTTGGTGTGCAACTTGCTCAAAAACAAGTCCTGTGTTGCGTTTTTTCTTTGTTTTATCACGTTAAAAAATTAAATTTTATTATTTAGCCAATTTTCTTTTTTCGAAAGAGCAAAATGCTTTTATTAGCTGTTGCCATTTCGTCGCCCAATAATATTCCCCAGGGTTTCAAAGGTTCAATGCGGTCAAAAATTACTTTTATAATTGCAGTAAGTGGAATGGATAAAAACATACCTGCATAACCCCATAAAGCACCGCCTGTAAGCACAACAATAATTGAAATCAGTGCATTTATCTTCACTTTTGAAGCCACTATGTAAGGAACTATATAGTGATTATCAATGAACTGCACAACAATATATACAAGAAAGACCCATAATGCCGCAGCTGGAGATTTGGTTGCAACGGCAATTATCATTGGTATTGAAATAGCAATTATGCCTCCTATGTATGGAATCACATTTAGTAATGCCCCTATAACTCCAATCAATATTGCATAATCAATTCCGATAATTAACAGACCTGTCGAATTTAAAATTGCAACCAATCCTGCTTCGACAGATAAGCCAAGAAGGTAACTTTGAATAAGGTTTTTAGTTTCTATCAGAACCTCTTTTACGATTCCATGTTTTTCTTTTGGGAAAAGGCATGCAATAAACTGGAGAAGTAAGTTTTTATAAAATAGAAACATAAAAACATATACTGGTATAAGAAAGATAGATATAAATACTCCGCTGATAGTAATCAACGTTTTACCTATAATAGACGGAGAATTACTTAATCCTTCCCCTTTTTGTTTGTTTATCCATTCGTTAATTTTTTCGATGCTAACATTAAAAGTTTGAGAAATCCAATTAATGATTGTTTCAATCATTACATTAAATTTTATTTTAAGCTGAGGAAGTGCATCGGTAAACATGCTTGCTTCTGAAAAAATAAAAAATAATAACCCGGATAACAGAATAAAAGCAAGTAAAACGGTAATGAATATGGATAAGACATGATTGAATCCTTTGCTCTGTAAAAATCCAACAAATGGATTTAAGAGAATAGCAATTAATATCGCAAAAACCAACGGAAGAATAATTGTTCTACCGATATACATTACGAAAAAAAAAGCAACTATCCCTATCGTAATTTGCGAAAGTTTCAGATAAAAAGGAATCGGATCAGGTTTTATCATTTTATTTAGGATTATAAATCAATGTTGTTAAGTTAAGGATCTTCATTGAATGGAATCTTTGTGAACCTTAGTGTTTTTGTGACTTAGTGGCTGTTATTTTTCTTGCCACAAAGACTCTAAGTCACAAAGTATCACAAAGAAATACACTAACTAAACGACATTGGATTACAAATATATTTTTAACAAATTTATAAGTTTACTCCCCTTAAAAGTTGATAGCAATTAATGTTTTTTGCCTGAACTTTTGTTCTTGCTTGAACTTGCTGTTTTGTTTCTTTTATTGTCCGCATTCTGTTTGTCACTTTTAGAAACTTTTTGTTCCTTATTGTCGGCTTGAGCGTTTTTCATTTTTGTTTATTTTAAATTGTTAGTATTAAAAATTGAGTTGATATTTATTCTCACTTTTTAATGCATTATAGCATTTTACATAGTATCTTTTTTTCTAATAGTATTATTTAATTTAACAAGCAAAATATAAAAAATTGGGAATAATGAAAGAGAATTAGCAAGAATTAATGGTCCAATCTTAAGTATAATACCATATATCAACCACAGACTTATACAAATAAATAATTTGGTATAGGCGCTTAGAGCGCACTAATTTTATATTATTTGCCTCCTGCTTTAGCTGGAGGTTAATAGGATTAAATGTTTAAGGCTTTAGCCAAATTATATTTGATTGACAAGAACTTACAGCTATAAATATTTTTGGCT
>JBBQMQ010000161.1:0-8850 GCA_038329115.1 Bacteroidales bacterium | reverse complement strand
CATAATAAGGCAACAATTGAATCTGAGCAATTTTAAAATATTTCACCCGCTCATTCCCGAATTTTGGTCCAGCATAATGAATCCATTTATTCGCTTCCGCTGCCTTTCTTATTTTTTGCGCTTCTATGCCCGATCCCACGAAGATCATATTGAAATCAGGAATTTCTTTTTTCAACTTGTAACATATTTCCAAAAGAAAATCAAAGTTTTTTTCAGGATACATGGCACCACAAAATATTGCAACAAAGCCATTTTCTGGAATACCCAGTTCATTTTTTAATTCCAGCAATTCTGAATCCTTAATTGATGCATAATATTTACGAAGCCCAATAGTATCAATAGTATTCTGTAAGACTGTAATTCTTTCGGTTGGATAATTTTTTGATTCCAGAAATTTTTTAGTCTCAGGAGTATAACCAAACCACCAGTCGCATTTTCTAATAAAAAGGTACTTAAATTTGTTTCGCAAACTATAAGGGTTGGCCTGAATATTTCTACCATGACCCCAATAAGCCAGCTTCCGTTTTGAATACAAGCGGGAAAGCATTAAGATATAATTAATCAACAATTTGTTAGCACTTTCTACAATTACCAAATCCACGTTTCTGACATATTTCAGACAGGGTTGCCAAATAAGTTCAATTTTCCCCGCTTTAAATGTCTTATTGGGAACAAATTTTGCCCAGTCGATGTCAATTTCATCCTTGATAGATAACTTTTCATTGCTGCCTTTACCGTAAATTATTTCCAATCCAATATCGTATTTAGATAATTCGTCTTTTACTAAATCATAAAAATCGCTTCGATATTGAAGTAGTGATTTATTCAGAAAAACAACTCTTTTCATACTGAAAATTTTGAATTTTACTTTTTAATTTGATAGGTTAGAACAAACTTTTCTAACTGTGAGTAGTGCTCTTGTAAGTCGTTATTGTTTTTTTCAGACTCAATTTCTCGCTTTAATCTTGAAAATTCCTTTAAATAAGGTAACCACTTGGTAATACTAAACCTTATGAAATAACGGGTAATAATATCAAGATTACTTTTAAGAATTAAATCAAATTCCATAGTTTCGTTTATCAAAAACTCATATTGAAAGATGCATGTAAACAAATCATAGCCAAGTGGATACTGTCCACCCATTTCCCAATCGAATATCTTTATTTTCCCTTTGTCATTCAGCATGTTCCAGACACAAAAATCTCCATGTGCAAAACTGCTTTTCAACCTGTTTTCGTATTTCCTGTGACTAACTACCTTTTGATTCGATAAAATAAAAAGTATTTCAAGTTTCTTATCATTAAGTTGCTGTTCAAACATCTTATGACCTTGTAAAACGCTTGTTTTTATAAGTGAAAATCCTTCAGGCGAACTTACATTAATTTCTATTTTTGGTACAAAAGGCAAATGTTTAAGTTGTTCGAGTACTAAACCTTCGTTATATACATTTCTGCGAGCAACTATACTTGTTGCATATTTAATAAAGAATGATTTATTTGTAAGTTTGTCAACTCCTAAAACAGAAATTTTTTGTTCAACACCTTTTGTTCCCATATTGAAAGCCAAAATTGTTTCCGATGTTTGATATTCTTTTATATGTTTAAGCGGCAATATTTGTTCCGGTAGATATTCAGTGAACAAACTCCGGAAAAATGATGTATTCCACCATATTTTCCACATTATTTTGGCAGTAATTTTATATGGATGATAAAAGGTTTTAAAGACCTTATAATCCCGAAAACCCTCCGGAAAATAATATTGTTTGCTGAACGGATTAAAATAATAATATCTCATTCAATGTCAGTTATTTACAGTATTTTGTTTTAAAAATAAAATTAGACTTTGCATTCTTTCATCAAAAGTGTAGGGCATTAGTGAATCATTCGGTACTAAAGGTATATTCGAATTAATTCTCTTGGTTTTTAATTCACTCTTTAATATTGCAAGTAATTTTTCTTTATGGTATGGATTAAAAGTCACTCCGTTACTCTCATTAATTAAGCAAGAAGCTCCAGCGAGACTTGAACAAATTACAGGCACTCCAGCTATTAACGATTCATTCACAACAGCACCGAAAACTTCCGAAATACTGGGCAGTATAAAATAATCAGCTGTTAGATACCATGCATAAAGTTCCTCGTTTTCAAATCTTCCGGCAAAAATCACATTATCCTGAATTTTCAATTTTTCAGCTTGCATTACAAGTTCATTTTTTCTGTCACCATCACCAACTAAAACAAGAACAGCATTTTTGTTAATTGATAGATATTGTAAAAAAACATCTAAAAGCAGGTTTAAGTTCTTTACTTTTACCAAACGACCCACAAAAAGCAATACATTTCTATTTTTTAACTGATAATGATTCAAATATTGCTCGGAAATTGGTCTGGCATTATTCAAAATTGCTTGTATTCGTTCCTCTTTCTGTATTATCGGGAAGTCAATTGTTTTTACATTTGGAAAATTCAAATCATACCAATCTTTCGCAGCATCATTACTCAAAATAACTCCATCTAATAATTTCAAACAAAGAAATCTGCCAAACCTTCTTAAACCCGAACTATTTTTTGCAACATCCAAACTATCGTCACAAATGCTATAAACCGTTGTATTCGGATAAAACATTTTTGAATGCAATGCAATCATAAAAGTTATCATGCTGAATTCAAGTCCTATAATAATGTCAGGTTTGTGTTGGGCAATTTTTCTTAAAACCCCAAATCGTACCATTCTGCCTTTGTGAAGAAGTTCAAAACCGGTTGTCAGAAATTTCAGTTCAAAATTTAGTTGTTTCTTTATTCTATTCATGTTGAATTTCTGAGATTGCGAATTCTCTCGAAAAAAATAAAAATTTGCATCAAAAGCAGTGTTTAGCTCATTGAAAAAATCAATTCTATAGGGAGCTAATGAATTATGAAATATTAGTAGTTTCTTTTTCATCTTCGGTTTTTTTTTCACAACAAATCATTTTCTATTGTTTTAACAATTTATTGTAGGTTATCAAATCAAAGTTTTTAATAATTCCCGGCAAAACAATGCTTAAATTTTCATTAGAATAAACATCCAATATCTGATTATCTTTCATTTTTCCAGGATGAATCATGAGCTCAATTATAGAGTTTTCTTTTATCTCTCGTCGGTAATCACCTAAATTTCTGACACTTCCAAAATAATCGGTTCCGGCTAGTTTTTTAAAGCCTAAAATCGTATTGTAAGAACTTCTGTATAAATAAGTTGAAAATGCTGTTTTACCAATATTATTGGTCAGTCTCAAATATGGCACTTTCTCATTCTTTAAAATGTCAATCAATAACAGAAATAATCCGGGTTCTTCGTGAATATGATTATGTGAATCAGCATGCGAAACAGGTATTCCTAATTTTCGGCAAAGCTGAATCTGAGCTATTATTTCTTCACGAACTGCAATCTTTTCAGACTTAGAAAGTTGTAAAATGTGCTCGTTCTTTTTGGTGTGAAACAAACCTTCCGAATTGCAGAAACGGCTTTCATTTCTAATTTTTTTTGATAGTGGAAATCCTTCAGTCAGGTTTAAGTGAATACCAATATTTTCTTTTCTATTTGTTGAAATTGCTAGTTTTGCTGCATTTTCTGAATCTTCAAAATTGACCAAAAGCGTGGTGTCAGAACAAATATTTGAATCCATTGCCGCCATTATTGCTTCATTCACATGCTTGCTAATCCCAAAATCATCTGCATTTATTATTAATCTTTTCATTCGAATCCACTTAAAAATTATTTTCTTTTCCTGTCCCAATATACATCTTCCTTTATTTTTTTGGCCGGATTTCCTGCATAAATTGAATTTGCCTCAACTACTCCCGAAACTATTGCTCCGGTTGCAATTACAGCTCCGTCATTAATTACAGAACCTTTCAAAACTTTGGCGTCGGCTCCCAACCACACATGACTTCCTATTATCACAGGTTTTGCCTTATTTATGCGATTTTTGGTTTCTTGCTTAAAAATTGAATGACTGTCACCGCTTCGGATTTCAATCCGGTGCGAAAACATGCAGTCATTGCCAATTCTTATTGATTCTCCTTCGGTAGCAGCTATATGTCCGCCTTCGATTGAAGTTGTGTTTCCAATAAAGATTTCACTTCCATCATCTTCCAGCCAAAGCTCTAAATTTTTAAGCGTGCAATTGCTTTCTACAAATATTCTACAATTTCTTCCACTAATATGTAACTTGCAATTAATCAGTCGGTTTTTAGGAGAAATCAGAATTGAATTATTAAATCCTGAAATTTGGATTTTTGTGTTTTTCAACAAGGAGCCTGTATAACTGATCATGTTATTTTTCCTTCCCTTTGTCTTGAAAACAGTGGCAAAACTATAGCATCCTGTCACAAAGTTGAACAGGAATTTCGACGTTTTCAGAGTCGATATAACCTTATCTTTCAATCTATTAATCATTATTTAATCTTAAATTAAAGATTATTTATACTCACTGTATATCTTATTTCCCAATCCGGCAATCCCGCCAAGTCCTTCGGAGAGTTTAAAAATTCCCCAATACCTCCGTTTAATTGGCAACACAGCTAAAATCATAGTAATCAATCCAATAAGAACATAAGCAAGGCTTACAATCGCCTTTTTAATCAGTTTCAAATTTTCTTTTTCTACCTTCAGAATATAAGTGAAAGTACCTGCAACTCTGTAATTTCGCTTCATTAACCAGTCAAGGTTTGTTCTTTGTTCCGGAATTGTTTCGTAAGCAATGGCTTTTGCAGCCCAAAATATTTTTGCACCTTTTTTGAGCAATTGAATTCCAAAAAAGGAATCTTCAGAGCCAGTAGTGTTAAACCGGTTATCAAACCATATTCCGAACTTTTGCAATGACGTTCGTCTCATAATCAGATTGCCGGAAGTCAATGTGTGTAATTCAGAATTATTGGGATAATTTTCACGATCAAACCAGCAAGAAATATAATCAGGAGTATCTTCAGCCATCACAACAAATGCAGGACCTCTTGCTATATCTGCATTGTTTATAATGATTGTTTTAACCAATTCATTTAGCCAATCTTTACTTACGAATTCATCATCGTCGATAAAAACTATAAAATCGGGATTCAATTCAAACGCTTTTCTGAGCATTTCATTTCTGACTTTGGAAAGACCTTTTTCAGAGAAATTATGATATACAACATTTTGAATTTCAGGACTTTCAAGCAATAAATTCTTAACGGAATCTTCAGCCGATTTTTCTATATCATTATCCACAACTATAATCCTGATTTCACCAATAATTGATTTATCAATATTACAATCCTTAATGCTGAGAAGGAGTTTCTTCAACATTTCCGGTCTTTTGTAAGTTGGAATGGCGATAATGATTTTGTTCATACTTTTCTTCTTAAAATTTAAAGATTTCAACTCTTTACAACCGAACAGATTTTATCTCTAAACCTTGTTGTAACCTCAGTTGAATTATAATTTTTCTCCGCCATTAAAATTGCATTTTTAGCATAACTCTGTCTTAATTCCTTATTATCAATCATCGTCTTTATACCTTCAGAAATTGCTGTTAAGTTGTTTTCCGTAATTATTTTTGCCCACTCATATTTCCTTGCATTTTTTACTATGGCGGTTTCTTCGGGCGCAAAAACTATTATCGGAGTTCCGGTAACCATGTATTCAGGTGCTTTGGTTGGCATCGAAAATTGAATATATTTTATGGAAGTCGGTGAAAAATCGTATGGTAAAATAAGAAAATCAGATTCTGAAAACACCTTTGGTAAATCTTCATACGGAACAAATGAATTGTGAACCACGCATTTGTAATTTCTTATCCAGCCGGGAACTTCAGGTGTTTGCAGGACAAATTTTACCGAAAGATTTAATTCTTCATTGATGTTTTGTATCGTTTTAGCAATCAGTTCTAACGATGTTTCAATTCCAAGTCCTATTCTGCCTGCATACAAAATGGTTGGACTCTCCTTTAAATCATAGTTTTTTCGTTGATGCTTTTCCCAAAAATCAAGGTCAATGGTATTGTGGAATGGGATAAAATCTTTTTTATATCTCGATTTATATTCTATGGTCATTTCTTCGCTGATACTCATTAAAAGAGTCGTTTTGTCGAGCAATTGCCGGAATTCTTTGTCGATTTTCCTGTCCCAATAATTTTTAAAAATCCCATTAGAACTAATCATGGAGGGCCAATCGTCCATCATGTGAAAAATTACAGGTTTTTTTAGATAAGATTCAATTGCCAGACACAACAAAATTCCGTTTCTGGAAGCCGTTTGATAATAGATAATATCAGGATTGTATTCATCCAACCATTTACAAAACTCGTTCGACATTCGGGTTCTATTAATCAATTGATATAACCCCAAATACTCAATTAAAGGATAAAAAACTTTCATGATAATCGAAATCCTGAATTTCGATTTTTCAATAGTCAGGTTTTGAATTTTTTTCTCGTTAAACTGCAAAACTCCGGAAGTATATTTCCTTTGCAAATAATTAAACGGAAATGCCCATCTGTGTTCTTTATAACCAAGCTGATAATACGTATTGCACACTGTGGTATCAATATTATCCAACAAGAGGTAACCTGAACAAGCCACAGCAAGTTTATCTCTGTCCCAGCCTTTAAAAAGGTTTGACAATGTAATTCCACCGCCGGTATCATTATTGAACGGTTGACCGATAATCAAGACTTTAGGTAATTCCATAAAACAATTCAATTATAATAACAAATTAACGCGAAAATATACTCACAAGTTCATTATCCGAAGCTTCGCTGATAACATTCGAGTAACAAATCCCGATTGAAATCCAAAGCAATAAATAATGCAACGAAAAAGTAGTAACATTGGCTGGATATAACTCCATCAACCATAGCAGAATCCAGATTCCAGCTGCCTTTGATAAGATATTCATTGAATAAAAAAGACCTTTGATAAATGCCGGAATTGCTATCAGAAGCACCAGGGCTAAACTGACTATCCCTCCTTTTAAAATGATATTCAGATAATCCGTTTCAATCGTACTTCTGTAATCGGTTTTTACACCTAAATCAATATCGGGACAATAATATTTACCATTTATGCCCTTTCCTATAACCCAATCAACAGCTGTCATATCTTTATAAAAACACATTTCTACTCCGGTTCTGGTGTCTTGAGTCCCTCTTTCAGAAATCAAGTTGAATATTTTAGGCGTATTTTTATCAAATGTATTTCCGGCAAAATTTACAACTAGAAAAATCAACAGAAAAGGTACAAGAGCAATTAAAAAATTCTTTTTCTGAGAATACAAATAAAGAATATATGAAACAATTAATGGTGTTAATGTCATGATAATCAATCCTCTTCTTGCTCTGTAGACTGCAAACAAAATACTAACAATAATCACCACGAATGCAATAAAGCTTACTTTCTTTTTCTGATAAACGAATGTTAATAATATAATTCCACTCGGCACACTTAGCATTTTTACAAAAGATTCATACGTAAACTTTGTATTATTATTTTCATAATCAAGATTCGTAATATTACCAATAAATGCGACATCATAAAGAAGAAATAATAAACCTAAAGCAATAATGACAAACACAATTTTTTTATAATACAGTAAATTTTTCGGAAACAATAAAATTAAAGGAGCCAAATACAAAAACAAGCCACTCTGTGCATCAAATAACAGAACTTTTACACTCGAGTAATCAAAATGAAAACCTCTGGCAATGACCGTCAATTGCCAAACACAATATATTGCGAAAACGTTTTGCAGATATTCATTGGTAAATTTCCATGACATTATTTTTATTGCGGCAGGAATAAATAAAACGATTCCAACAAGCTGAAAAACCTGACAAACGATGTAACTAACAGTAGTTGTTGTCGAAAGGGCAAAAAAAGCAGTATAGACGGTAAATCCAATCCAAAAATTAGTAAGATCCTTGCTTGTTTTGATCTTATAATTCGATTCCAATATGGTTTCAAGATTTTCTGTCATTTCCCGACTATTTCTCTTTTATTATTTCCAGAAATTTCTCAACATCAAAAAAGTTTTTCTCAACGGCTTGCAGTATGGCATCATCTTTATCCCACCATTTACTTTCAAGCAAAGCCTGAATTATTTCCGCCGAAAAGCGGTATTTTATAATTTGGATTGGACTCCCAACCGCAACAGCATAAGGCGGAATATCTTTGCTCACCACCGCTCCTGCCCCGATTACCGCCCCATCGCCAATTGTCACTCCATCTAAAATGGTAACATTCCAACCGATAAAAACATCATTACCAATGGTTATTTGTCTTTTTTCCAGCCACTTATCCTCATTACTGTAAGTAAATCCCGCTTGTTTCATTGTTGAAAAAAATGCCGGAGATGTTGAAATTCCATCAATCGGATGCAATCCCCAGCCGCATGATAAATTTGGACCAATTGAACAAAACTTTCCAATCGTGGTATTCGCAATTTTTGCATTATATCCAATATAAGAACCTTTCCCAACAGTGATATGACTCAAAGAATGATTCCGGTAAATTTTAGTTTGTTTGTCAATATTGCTATGAGAAATATTTCCTGACAGTTCATTCCAAAATAGCTCATCTGATTTAATTGCAATTTTCAACAAATTGTAAAAATTGTAACCCAAATTGCGTATGTATTTCAATAGTTTCATTCGTTCCAGATTTTAGTTGCCGTATTATTTAAAACCTTTTTAGTTTGTATTGAAAATATAATTCCCATAACAACAAAAAGCATTGTACTGGTGATTGTTATGCCGATTAATCCGAATTTTCTTCCCAGAAATATAGCAATGGGAATATTTATTAAACTGCTGAAAATAACCAGATATAATTGCAA
>JBBQMQ010000160.1:0-8913 GCA_038329115.1 Bacteroidales bacterium | reverse complement strand
GATTGCTTGTTTTTTCTGGAATCACTGAAAAATATCTACCTACATCACGGGGGCATGGAAACCGTTTTCACACGGGGTTTTCATTCCGATAATTCCATTTCAGGTGCATTAAGTCATGTCCGGCAAGTATTTACTTCCATTCCGCACGAAAAACGCGTCACTAAACATATTTCGGATGTAACTGCAAATTCATCCGCTAAGCGTTTGAATATGTTTCTGCGCTGGATGATTCGACAGGACGAAAATGAAGTGGATTTCGGATTATGGAAAAACATACCCGCCTCGGCACTTATGCTTCCGCTCGACGTGCACACCGGCAACGTGGCCCGTGGATTGGGACTTTTAGAACGCAAACAGAATGACTGGAAAGCGGTGGAAGAAATTACAGCTGTACTCCGCACATTCGATTCATCCGACCCTGTGAAATACGATTTTGCACTTTTTGGAATAGGCGTGTTCGAAGGAAAAGCCTCATTTGTTTAAATCAGTTGCGTATTAATTTACTCATTGGCTCGAATTTGTAATTACAAGTGTTTGGAAGCTTTAGCAATACTGATAAGTTTCTTAGCAATCTCCTCGGGCGACAGAATAAAGTCAATATATCCACTCTCAATGGCACTTTCGGGCATGTCGGGTTGCTTGGCAGTTTCAGGTTTCTGCGCAATGGTAATGCCTCCGGCATCTTTAATTCCTTTTAATGCTACTGCACCATCGCCATCGTAGCCGGATACAATCACTGCAACTAATTGTCCATCCCAATTATCAGTCATGGAACGAAGGAAAACAGTAATAACATCAGGCCATCCCCATGGTTTTGATATCGGTTGCAAGCGAAACTCATTATCCAAAATATGCAAATCGCGCTTTTCGGGAATTACATATACATGATTTCGTTCAATGTCCAGTCGTTCTGTAATCAGTTCTACCGGCATTTTGGTATACCTTGGCAGAATTTCATCGAGCATAGTGGCAACGGTTCTCAAATGGTTTACAATAATAATGGCAACCCCCATATCGGCGGGCAGATTTTTCAACAATCGGATATAAGCATCCAGACCACCGGCCGAACCACCCACACACACAACAGGAAAATCTTTATTCGTAATTTTTTCTTGCATTTGATAAATAATTTTATAGAAAGGGATTACAGGAATGGATACAATATACAAACGTATAATTCTTCCTTTTGTTTCTTTATATTCTGAATACTTTCAAGAACATACACATTGTTAACTCATTATTTTAAATAAACCAGATTTAAGCCAAATAAAAAGCGTATTTACACACATTCATTAATTAAATTCACCGAAAGGAATTAATCAGGTTTATTATCCTTCCTTTGATTATTTAATTTTATATCAATCACAATTATAATCAGATTAATATGTGTTTTTCAACTGAAGCCAGTTTTGCCGGAGGAGTGATTATTGCTGCTATTGGTATTGTCACCATTAAGAAAGTGCATAAGCCATCGCAAATCGTTTTTGCCACTATACCCTTGTTTTTTGGTCTACAGCAAATCACTGAAGGTTTTGTATGGTTTATTTTACAACATTCGGCTTATACAGAGTATCTGAATTTAGCTTCGTACGGATTTTTAATTCTGGCGCAGGTTTTCTGGCCTGTGATGATTCCACTGGCTGTTTTAACCATGGAAGTAAATAAAAAAAAGAGAAAATACCTGTGGGGGTTACTCGGAATGGGAATTCTTCTTTCGTCTTTTTATGTAGTCTGTTTATTTATGCTAAAGGTAGTCCCGGTTATCAACGGTTATCATATAGAATATCTCCAGAATTTCCCGAATGCGATTCAGCTACCGGCGTTTGCCATTTACCTCTTTGCCTCCATAACTCCACTTTTCATTTCATCCATTAAACGCACACATTTGATGGGCATCCTTATGTCACTGTCCTGTCTGGTCAGTATTATTTTCTTTACTCAATATCTAACGTCTGTTTGGTGTTTTTTCGCTGCTTTTATTAGTTTGATTATTCTGTGGATACTCAGAGATGCTAAAAAAGTACATGTAAGGGATAATAAAGCCAAAGGATTTTCGCATTACCTTTCATAAATTGTTTTCCTAACTGGCACGGATAAATGATTAGAATGAATGGCAATGCTGCTTGATTTTATCAGGAATTCTGCGCCAACATACGATTTATATACAAAACAGGTTGAACTCAAAAGAATTCAACCTGTTTTATTTCAACTAAAAGCAGGATTAAAATCTCACTCCTACGCGCAAATCGGCATACATAAAATGCAGTGAATTTTTTACACCGAGCTTCCGATACGATGAATAACTTCCCTGCAACTTCACGAAATAATTCAGTTTGGTAGCCGTTTTGAAGTTCAGTCCGCCTTCAAACTGAGTTTGATGACCGGAAACCGAACCCGGCACACCGTCTACGCTCATATTATTAAGAAACAAACCATAACCTACAAATGGTATGATCTTTTTATCCCGTGTGGCAAGTTCATGTCGAATTGTCCACCCGTAATTAAGCATTGAAATTCGTCTTGAATCAGGATTATCGGGCAACAGAATGGTGTAACCCATTGGTATTGACAAATAGATGGCAGGTCTTTTTCCATCAAATCCGCTTAACTGCCAGGCATAATCACCCAGAATGCCCACTCCGCTGGTAGCCAGATTATGAGTATACGGAAGAAGCTTTCCATTAGCGTCAAGTGTTGCAAAACCTCCGTCAGTAGTCAACCCTGTATTTGGGTAAAACGAATACCTGTAACCGAATTCCACGCTGAATTGATGCGGAACACGGAAATGAACAGAATCTTTCTGTGCAAAAAGTGTGTTTGCACTAATAGAAAAAAGAAGAATTACTATTGATTTAAAAAATATATTTTTCATTATTTTTCGTGGTTTTTTGATTGAATAGAGAATTTACAAAGAAAACCACTGACAATGATTAATTATCAGAGCAGAGTTTTATTCGTTCGGAAAAATTTACGAAAGAAAAGAAGGTGGTGGTCTCGAAAACTGAACATAACACAGGCCATCAGTCGTTCGAAAAAGAAGATTGGAAGAAGAAGAATGTGTCTGAGAAAAATAACAAACTGTTGGAGTTTGATCTGCTTCAATTACCTCAAAATTTTGGAAATCGCGAGTTGAAACTGTGTAAACCGCAGATGCAGCATGGTCAGCAGCAGTTACTTCTATTACTTTTGGAGCTACAGTTGAAGCAGTTGTGTCCGTTTTGAAACCCGGAACTATCAGGCAAAACAAGTATCCCAACACCATAAGGATTTCAGGAATAAATGTTGCCAGCAAACCGTTATCAAACATCAACATGAAAATAATTCTTAATTAGGAATCAAACTGTGAGCCTCTCATGGGACTCGAACCCGCGACCTATTCATTACGAATGAATTGCTCTACCAACTGAGCTAAAGAGGCATTATTTACAAAAACCGATTACAAATATAAGCGTTTTTTGTTACTTAAAAAGTCGTTTTGAATTTTATTTTATGAAATTACAATAAATCTACATAAAAAAACTTGTGTGAAAAGAATATATTTTCCACACAAGTTTTATCAGATAGTTCAGAATAAGTCCATTATCTATATTGAAAGCTGCATTTTCAGAACCAATGTTCTTTCTTTAATAATTTTTCATTAGATATTGATGGATTACGAAACAAAGAATTAAGATATGTTTCTAAAATCGCTTTGGCAATCATGCGAAGAATATCAACTTTAAAGATTTCCAGTTGATCAGGCTCCACTCCCATAAATTCAAGTTTTTCAAGTTCGATTTGATCTCTTTTGGATTCAAGTAAGTTTCCGAGGTCGTAGCAGGAGATATTTCTCTGGTTTAATTGAAATATCCAATTATCAATATCCGGTTTCAATTCAGATATCACATGTTGAGCATCTTCTTTTATCGCACTTCTGTAAGCTGCAATAGTTGACTGGCTTAGATGTTTGATTTCATGTTCCAGTTGAAGATAAATCTGATTTAATTCAAGTTTCGACATAATGAGTCAGATAAAAAGTAAATATAGAATAAAGGTTAACTATAAAACAAATTTAATAGAATATAGTTTACTTTTGAACATAATTTTCAAAAACACAGAGTGCTATTCGAAGGAAAGAATAGAATCTTTTTGTTCTAAATGTTGTATTTTTGCACAGTTAGATAAATACAAAACTTCACCAGTTAATCCATTTTCATCAGAATGTCCGATATTTTCAAAACTATATCAACCTCTACGGAAGGAATTTACAAGGAAAAAGGCAGCAAATTTTTATCTTTTGCTATTCCTGTTCAAAATGCTGATGAAGTTAAGGAATTAATTAAGAAGTACAAAAAAGAATTTTACGATGCGCGCCATATTTGTTATGCTTATATGATTGGAGCCGAACGGAAAGACTGGAGAGCTAACGATGATGGCGAACCTTCGGGTACTGCCGGTCGACCCATTCTCGGACAAATCAATTCGCGCGAACTGACTAATGTATTGGTGATTGTAGTCCGCTATTTTGGTGGAATACTTCTTGGAACAGGTGGTTTGATCGTGGCTTACCGCGAAGCAGCTGCTGATGCGCTCAATCAGGCAGAAATTATTGAAAAAACGGTGGATGAACAAATTTCGATCAATTTTGATTATATACTAATGAATGATGTTATGCGGATTATTAAAGACACCAATGCTCAAATATATGAGCAGACATTTGATAATAATTGTCGCATGGTATTAATTCTGAAAAAACAAGATTGTGAATTGATAAAGTCAAAATTGAAAAAAATTGTCGGAGTAAGTTTATACTAATAGATTTGTATTGTTTTTGTCATAAAAAGCCAATCTTTAAATTTCAGTTTGTATCTTTGAAGTTCAACATACAATTTACCAATTAAAGAGATATGCAACCAATTATTCAATATATTGTTGTCCAGAATATTGTAAAATATAAGCTTAAGAATAAAAAAGAAAAAATAAGCGCTGAGGAATTTGAGAATGAAATAAAAAATATAAAGGTTGAATTTTCTCATTGGGGAAGAGATATTTTCTTTATGCTTTTAGGTGTAGTTTCCGCAAGTTTTGGATTAAAAGGTTTTTTGTTGCCAAACTCATTTGTTGATGGAGGAGTTACAGGAATGTCACTGATTACTGCTGAGTTAACTGCAATGCCTCTTTCGATTCTTTTAGTTTTAATAAATATTCCATTCCTGATTTTAGCATTTTATACTGTAAACAAACCCTTTGCCATAAAAAGTTTTTTTGCAATCATACTGTTAGCAATATTAGTACATACTATTCCTTTTCCTTCTATTACAGATGATAAATTACTTATATCTGTTTTTGGAGGTTTCTTCTTGGGGTTAGGTATTGGTTTAGCCATACGTGGAGGTTCGGTTTTGGATGGAACTGAAGTGCTGGCAGTATATATTAGCAGAAGAACCTCACTAACTATTGGTGATATTATATTGGTATTTAATGTTTTAATATTTTCTGTTGCAGCTTATGTGTTTTCTATTGTAATAGCTTTATATGCTATTCTAACTTATCTTGCTGCTGCTAAAACCGTTGATTTTGTTGTTTCCGGAATAGAAGAATATATTGGTGTAACTATAATTTCTGAAAGAAATGAAGACATTCGATTGGCAATAATTGAAAAACTGGGTCGTGGTTGTACCATATATTCTGGAAAGAAAGGGTTTACAAGAAGAGGTGAACCACTGAAAGAAACAAATATCATTTATACATTGGTTACCAGATTAGAGCTATCTAAACTGAATACCGAAGTCGAAAAAATAGATAAAGATGCGTTCATAATTATGCATAGCGTTAAAGATGCTAAAGGTGGAATGATAAAGAAAAGACCTTTGAAGTTATAGTTTTTTTTGAATCTATAATTCATAAAAAATTCGTGAATATTCCCGCAAAACAAATTGATATTTTCTATTTATTTATTGCAAAATTTCCACTATCTTTGCAGTCGAAAATGAAAACGAGAAACTTTAAATATTTTTTCGAACAAAGCAGCTCACAGCATTATAGTTGCGTAGAAAAGTTGCCTCTAAGAAATTCAAAACCAATATAAATCTGCAGCGGATTTATGTTGGTTTTTTTGTTTAAACTTCAAGAAAATATAGCGGTAAACTGAAACTATTTATCGAAAATACAAAATACAAGCCATGAGCAACAACAGTTTAGTATCAATTTCCGATTACAGCAAAGAAGAAATTCTGGCTATTCTTGATTCTGCAGCCGATTTTGAAGCCAATCCAAACCGCAAAACGTTGGATGGAAAAGTAATTGCCACCTTGTTTTTCGAACCTTCAACCCGCACGAGACTTAGTTTTGAAACAGCAGTTGTGCGACTTGGTGGTTCAATTATCGGCTTTTCGGACGCAGCCACCAGCAGTTCGTCTAAAGGTGAAACCCTGAACGATACCATTCACATGGTAAGTTGTTATGCCGATGCCATTGTGATGCGTCACCCGCTCGAAGGTGCAGCCCGTTATGCCGCTGAGGTTTCGCCTGTTCCTATTATCAATGCCGGCGATGGTGCCAATCAGCATCCTTCACAGACTTTGCTCGATTTGTTTTCTATTCTCAAAACACAAGGAACGCTCGAAAATCTGACCATCTGCCTGGTGGGAGATTTGAAATATGGACGAACCGTTCATTCACTGATTATGGCGATGTCGCACTTTCATCCTACTTTCAAATTTATTGCACCGGATGAACTAAAAATGCCCGACGAATACAAGGTTTTTTGTCGGAAAAACAACATTCCGTTTACTGAAGTAAATGAATTAAATGATAATTTCAATGATGCTGACATTCTTTATATGACGCGCGTTCAGAAAGAACGTTTTCTGGATTTGATGGAATATGAACGGGTGAAAAATGTCTACACATTGAAAAATGCGATGCTCGGTAACAGCAAACCAAACCTGAGGATTCTTCACCCACTACCTCGCGTTAACGAAATTGACCCGGATGTGGACAGCAATGAGAAAGCATACTATTTTCGGCAGGCGCAGAATGGATTGTATGTACGGCAAGCAATTGTTAGTAAGGTATTAAATCAGCAGTAAGCAGAAAGTAACTCGATAAATTCTTATTTTTAAAAATAGTCAAATTCATATGTTAACTGAAAAGAAATTAAAAGTAGCTGCACTTCGCAACGGAACGGTTATCGATCATATTCCTTCCGATAAATTGTTCAAAGTAGTTTCCATTCTTCATTTGGATACGTGTTTGAATCAAATCACATTGGCGAACAATCTCGAAAGTGCAAAAATCGGATCAAAAGGGCTGGTGAAAATCTCTGACCGGGCTTTAGAAGAAGATGAAACTAATAAAATTGCACTTATTACACCCAATGCAAAGATTAATATTATTCGTGATTTTGAAGTTGTTGAGAAACGTCCATTAAATTTACCTGAAGAAATAAGAGAGATAGTGCAATGCACAAATCCTGTATGTATTACTAACAATCAGCCTGTTACAACTTTTTTTCATGTTTTTAAAACAAACGAAGAAGTTATGCTGAAATGTCATTATTGCGAACGGGAAGTAAAACGTGAAGATGTAAAAATAAAATAATTGATATGAGTAAAGTACACTGGAAACCCGGAACCCTAATTTATCCGTTACCCGCAGCACTAATTTCGTGTGGAAATAGTCCTGATGATTATAATTTACTGACAGTAAGTTGGATGGGAACAGTATGTTCAAATCCACCGATGTGCTATATTTCCATCAGGAAAGAGCGACATTCGTACAATTTGATTAAAGAAAGCGGTGAGTTTGTAATTAATCTTACCAACGAGGACATGGCTTATGCAACTGATTGGTGTGGCGTGAAAAGCGGTAAGGATTTCAACAAATTTGCTGAAATGAAACTGACTCCGGTAAAAGGAGAAATGGTAAATGCGCCTATTGTCAATGAATCGCCACTTTCAATCGAATGCAAGGTGAAAGAAATCATTCCGCTCGGTTCTCACGATATGTTTATTGCCGACGTGGTGAACGTACAGGCTGATTCACAATATATTAATCCAAAAACTGACACATTCAATTTAGGTGCAGCCAAACTGATTGCTTATTCGCACGGTCATTATTACAAACTGGGTGAAGAAATTGGGAAATTCGGCTGGACGGTGCAAAAGAAAAAATAAGATGACCCCTAGCCCCTGAAGGGGAACTAAATTAGTACATTATTTTTTAACATGAAATTTAAAGAAAAAAACATACAACACGATACTAACCTCAGCTCCCCTTTAGGGGTTGGGGGTTCTTCAGGGATTAGGGGTAAACACGAAATCGATTTATCCACATGGAAACGCCGCGAACATTTCGAAGTTTTTAAAAACTTCGATGAACCGCTTTTTGGCATAACGGTTCGGGTGGAATGTTCGGCCGCTTATCAAAAAGCCAAGAACTTAGGCTATCCATTTTCGTTATATTACCTGTATTTGTCGATGAAAGCTGCCAACGAAATTGAAGAATTTCGGTATCGTATTGAAGGCGATAAAGTGGTTTGTTACGACAACGTTGGTGCAGGACCAACAATTTTTCGTGAAGATGAAACATACGGTTGTGGTTATATGCCATACAATGAAGATATAAATGAGTTTATGACTCAGGCAAAAGCTGAAACAGAACGTGTTAAAGCTGAAAATGGTTTGAAATTTACGTATGCCGGAGAAGATATTTTGCATTATTCTACGTTGCCGTGGGCCGATTTCACTTCAGTAAATCATGCTCGTATATTGAGTAAAGGCCGCAGCATTCCGAAAATAACTTTTGGAAAAATTACAAAATCAGGAAACCAGATGTGGATGCCGGTGGATGTACATGTCAATCACGCGTTAATGGATGGTTTTCATGTGGGGAAATTTATTGAGCGATTTCAGGAACTCTTATGTTGCCCCC
>JBBQMQ010000159.1:0-8914 GCA_038329115.1 Bacteroidales bacterium | reverse complement strand
GGTTGGAAGCTTTTGAAAGTGAAAAATCGAATTTTTCGGCAGCTATTTTCAGCTAATACTCCAAAGTTGATGAAATTAAAGAAAAATCTGTGAAGATTATAGACGATTATAATCAGAAAAATCCGGATAGAGATTATGAATGTCTGGAGATGATTGGAATTTTCCGAAAATTGGAACGTATTGGTGACCACTGTGCTAACATTGCTGAAGAGATTTTCTTTTACATTGATGCAAAAGTGCTGAAACATTCTCCGAAAGATAAATAATCTGGATTATTAACGGAATAATTTTTTAAAATACAGCGTAAAGGAGGCAAATTCAATAGATGATTTGTCTCTTTTACTTTTTTTGGCTGATTTACAATCAGATTGAAATTTTGTCATATCTTTGTAACAGATATTACACAGCTCCGAAATAATTGATTTGTTTATTTGTAGAAAATTTAATTCAATAAAGTATGAATCCGTATCGTATTTTGGTCGTTGACGACGAAGAAGATTTGTGTGAAATTCTTCAATTTAATCTGGAGACAGAAGGTTATTCGGTTGATGTGGCTTATTCGGCCGAAGAAGCTGTGAAAAAAGATATTAGCAGTTACAATCTATTATTGCTCGATGTGATGATGGGTGAAATGTCTGGTTTTAAAATGGCGCGTCAACTACATGAAAATCCGAAAACTGCAACAGTTCCCATTATTTTTCTTACTGCCAAAGATTCCGAAACGGATAGGCTCACAGGCTTTAATATAGGTGCTGATGATTATATTTCCAAACCATTTTCCATTCGCGAAGTGTTGGCACGCGTCAAAGCAGTTATTCGCAGAGTAGATGCCAATAAAACTGTTGAGGTTTCCGTTCCGCATTTGAGTTATGAAAACCTGGAAATGTCGCTGGATAATAAGAAAGTAATGCTTGAGGGTGTAGAAATTCCGTTTACTAAAAAAGAATTTGAAATTCTGAAACTCTTTTTAGAAAATAAAAATCGTGTCTTTTCGCGTGACGAAATGCTCACCCGTGTCTGGAGCGACGAAGTTATTGTATTGGATCGCACCATTGATGTGAATATTACCCGTTTACGAAAAAAAATAAGTCCGTATGGAAAAAATATCGTAACCCGATTGGGTTATGGTTATTGTTTTGAAGAATAAAGCCATTTACGATTTAAAGATTTACGATTTACAATTGCAGGTTGTAAAAGGAACAACAACTGTATTTCCAATCGTAAATCGTAAATTAATAAATTACACATCAAATCATGACATTCAATCGCCGCATATTCCTTTATTTTTTCAGCATTTTCTTTTTGATGCTGGCCATAATCAGTTTCTTCCAGTTTGAGCGCGAAAAGGAATTTCGTACAGAACAACTTGACCAGCAGTTGTCTACATACAATTTTACTATTTATAGGTTTATTGCCGAGCGAAATCCCGACTGGGAAATGCTTGAAGAATATGTACATCTTTTCCCCGACAGCACGTTGCGGGTAACGGTAATTGATTCGTTGGGTGAAGTCACGTTTGATTCGTTTGTGAAAAAAGGGACTAAACTTGAAAACCATCTGGATCGACCGGAAATTCAGATGGCAAATATTCTGAACAACGGAAAAGCAATCCGACATTCAGTCTCAACCGGAAAAGAATATTATTATCTGGCTCACCGTTTTCCAATAGGGTATGTGCGAAGCGCATTGCCATATAATGTCAGCCTGATAAGCACACTTAAGGCAAACACATTTTTTCTGTATTTTATGTTTTTTGTGTTGGTTTTTGCCGGTTTGGCTTTGTATTTTATTTCACGGAATTTTAGTAAATCTATCGATCGTTTGCGAAATTTTATCCAGAAAGCTGAGAAAGAAGAAATAATAGAAATGGATGTGGAATTTCCAAATGACGAACTGGGCGAAATAAGTAAGAATATCGTAAAATTGTACAAATTACAATTGCAGACAAAAGATGACGTGAATAAAGAACGCGAAAAACTGATAAAACATCTTCAGATTTCGCAGGAAGGTCTGGGCATTTTTTCGTCGGATAAGAAAGAAATTCTGGCCAATACTCACTTTATTCAGTACACCAATATTCTTTCGGACCAACAAAGCGAATCGTCTGATCAGATATTTTCACTTCCCGAATTTGCTGATATCAATGTATTCATAAAACAGGGTTTGCTTCATAACGAATTGAAACGCAAGAAACTGGTAATAGAAAAAGGCGGACGCGTTTTCTCTGTTCAATGTATTGTTTTTCAGGATAATACATTTGAAATTTCGATTAACGACATTACCGTTCAGGAACATGAAAACGAGGTGAAACGTCATCTCACTCAAAATATTTCGCATGAACTTAAAACGCCGGTAAGCAGCATTTTAGGATATATGGAAAGCATTCTCGAAAACCCTGAAATGGATGCTGAACGTCAGCGGTTTTTCGTGGAACGGTCTTTTCAGCAGGCACAACGGTTGCGCGATCTATTGCAGGATATTTCTACACTCAACAAAATGGATGAGGCTAAAAAACTCTTTGAAAAAGAGAACTGCAATATTTCGGAAGTGATTAACGATGTGTTGAACGATGTTCATTTGGAGATTGAACAAAAGGACTGTAAAATTCAGACAAACTTTCAACCGGAAATAATAATAAAAGCAAATCGTTCATTGGTCTATTCCATTTTTAGGAATTTAATTGATAACACGTTGACCTATGCCGGTGAAAAGTTGACTATTGACATCAGTTGCTACCGGGAAGATGACCAATTCCTTTATTTTTCGTTCAGCGATAACGGAATCGGCGTTTCTGAAGAACATTTTAACCGGCTGTTTGAACGCTTTTATCGGGTTGATAAAGGTCGGAGCCGTAAGGCCGGAGGAACCGGACTTGGACTTGCTATTGTAAAAAATGCAGTTGTATTTCATCGCGGAACTATTTCAGCTAAGTCCGTGCCTGGTGGTGGATTGAGTTTTATCTTCTCATTGCGAAAATTTTAAGATTACATGAAAAGTGCAGAAAATGAGATTATTCCGCAATAAATGGACTCCTTTGTTTCTCAGCAATTTTCTGGGCGTTTATAATGACAACTTGCTGAAATATTGCATCATATTTATTGCCGTTTCGTGGAAACTGCCCGTATGGCTGAACCAGTCGCAATTGATTTCACTGGTTTCAGCGTGTTTGGTTGTTCCGTATCTTTTCTTATCGCCACTTGGCGGTCGATTGGCTGTTATCTATTCCAAAAAGAAGGTTTTCCGTATTTGTAAATTACTCGAGATTCCCGTTCTGATTTTGGCCTGTGCGGCATTCTATTTTCAGCTGGTGATGTTAGCGGTTTTTACCGGATTAATTATGGGTATTCTGAGTTGCCTTTATTCTCCATCCAAATACAGCCTGATTCGTGATATTGGCGGACAAGAAGGTGTTTCACTAGGAAGTGGAATATTTGAGACTATGGCTTTTCTCGGAATCCTGATTGGAACTGTAACTGCATCTATTGTCTCTGATTTTTACAATGAATGGTTTGTTTTTGGTCTTATTCTGAGTCTTGCTTTGCTTGGTTATCTGGTTACAAGTACTATTCGTGCTACCGAATTACCCGAAAATAAAGATGAAGTCAGCACCCTAAATCCAGTTCTTTTCCTTTATGAATCATTTCATTTTGCCCGCAACCATTCCAATGTCAATAGTGCCATTTTCGGAGCATCTGCTTTTTGGCTGATTGGCGGAATGTTACAGATGAATCTCGTAATTCATTCCGTACAGTTTTATCATTCTTCTAACTCCACAACAGGCATGATAATTGCTTGTGCGGCTATCGGCATTGCTCTTGGAACTTTTACTGCTGGAAAAATTTCAGGGAAACAAGTCAAAAAAGGGCTTATACTGATTGGAATTATTGGAATGAGTTTATTATTCGCTTTGCTCACATTTGTTCACATGACTTTCTGGTTTTTTGTAGTATGTATCTTTCTGGTGGCTTTTCTGGGTGGAATTTTTCAAATTCCTTGTTTGTCGATGCTCCAGAATGCAAATTTAGGTCGCAAACTTGGCGACATGATTGGCTATCTGAATCTAGTCACATTCATTTTTGTGTTACTCGGAACATTTTTGTTTTCAGTAACAACCCATTTCACTTCCGAAAATAGTTTCGCTGTTTTTGGAGTTCTACTTGCAATTTGCTTATTTGTAAGCTTTTATTTTCTCAAAAAATCTCCTGAATTTTGGAATGAAACTAAGGAATTGTTCGTAAAATCTACCCCTAAAACCCCTAACCTCTAAAGGCGACCTGGTTACTTTCGTTTGTAATTATCTCAAATTTATCCAAATCTGAGATTTTTTTTCTTCTAAATTACGGTCTTTGGAGATTTTATTCCCCTTTAGGAGTTAGGGGTGTCAAAAACCATGTTGTAAAACATACATTTCTGAAATAAAAATTTAATATAAATTTCATACATTGCCATTCGATTTTTGATTAAAAAAAACATCTAATTTTTTAGTATTAATTCTTTATATTTTAATACAATATGAAAGTATATCAATCGAATGAAATTAAAAACATTTCATTGCTGGGTAGTTCCGGCTCGGGGAAAACCACTCTTGTGGAAGCTATGCTTTTCGAGAGTGGAGTTATAAAACGTAGAGGCACAGTTAATGGCCAAAACACAGTGTCAGATTATTTTCCGGTTGAAAAAGAGTACGGCTATTCCGTATTTTCGACCATTATTCAAACTGAATGGCAAGAAAAAAAGTTAAATTTTATTGACTGCCCGGGTTCCGATGATTTTATTGGTGGTGTGGTTACCTCGCTCAACGTAACCGATACTGCATTAATCCTCCTCAACACGCAATATGGCGTGGAAGTCGGCACCAACAATCACTTCCGTTATACCGAAAAGTTTAATAAGCCGGTTATTTTCGTAACCAACCATCTCGATCAGGAAAAAGCTGATTTTGACAAAACGTTGGAACAACTGAAAGAAAATTTTGGTAACAAAATTGTTCAAATTCAATATCCTGTGAATGTTGGACCACAATTCAACGCCGTGGTAGATGTTCTGAAAATGAAATTATACAAATGGAAACCGGAAGGTGGTGTTCCGGATGTGATGGAAATTCCTGCCGATGAGATTGAAAAAGCACAGAACTTACATAACATTTTGGTGGAAGCTGCTGCTGAACATGATGAAGAACTGATGGAGAAATTCTTCGACCAGGGCTCTCTGACCGAGGAAGAATTGCGAATTGGAATCCGCAAAGGACTGATTCATCGCGATATGTTTCCTGTTTTCTGCGTTTGCGCCGGAAAAGACATGTGCGTCCGTCGATTAATGGAATTTGTTGGAAATGTATCTCCAAGCGTGAATCAAACCGAACAACCACAAACCGCCGATGGCAAAAAAATTGCACCAGACGCAACCGGACCAACCAGCATTTATGTATTCAAAACCAGTGTTGAACCGCATATCGGTGAAGTTTCGTACTTTAAGGTAATGAGCGGAAAGCTCAAAGAAGGTGACGATTTAGTGAATGTCGACCGCAGTTCGAAAGAACGAATCAGTCAGATTTTCTCAGTTGCAGGTCAAATTCGTACCAAAGTAGAAGAATTAGTTGCCGGTGATATTGGTGCCACCGTAAAACTAAAAGATACCCGAACCGGTAATACATTGAACATCAAAGGATGCGATTATGATTTCAAGGAAATTAAATATCCCGAACCAAAATATCGTCGCGCCATTAAAGCAAAATCGGAATCTGACGAGGAAAAACTCAGTGAAATTCTGACCCGCATGCACGAAGAAGATCCAACATGGATTATTGAACAATCGAAAGAATTGAAACAAACCATTTTATACGGTCAGGGTGAATTTCACTTACGTACCTTGAAATGGAGAGTTGAGAATAACGATAAAATTATGATTGAATATAAGGAACCAAAAATTCCTTATCGCGAAACAATTACCAAAAATGCACGTGCCGATTACCGTCATAAAAAACAATCGGGTGGTTCAGGTCAGTTTGGTGAAGTTCACATGATTATCGAACCGTATTACGAAGGAATGCCCGCACCGGAAATGTTCCGTTTCAACGGTCAGGAATTTAAAATAAGCAACCGCGACACACAGACTTATGATTTGGACTGGGGTGGTAAATTGGTGTTGATTAATAGTATCGTTGGTGGTTCTATCGATACACGTTTTGTTCCGGCCATCCTGAAAGGAATTATGGATCGTATTGAGCAAGGTCCGCTTACCGGTTCGTATGCCCGTGACGTTCGTGTAATTGTGTACGACGGCAAAATGCACCCGGTTGACTCCAACGAAATTTCGTTCCGTTTGGCTGGTCGTAATGCATTTGCTGAAGCATTTAAAAATGCAGGTCCAAAATTGCTCGAACCGATTTATGACGTGATTGTTCAGGCTCCATCCGACAGATTGGGTGATGTAATGAGCGATTTGCAAGGTCGTCGTGCAGTTATTTTAGGAATGCAAAGTGAAAAAGGTTATGAAAAACTAACTGCTAAAATTCCGCTCAAAGAATTAGGAAGTTATTCAACTACATTGAGTTCACTTACCGGTGGCCGTGCTTCATTCAGCATGAAGTTTGCAAGCTACGAATTGGTACCCATGGATATTCAGGACAAATTGCTTAAAGAATACGAAGCAACCAAGAAAGAAGAAGAATAAAGAACACACGAATTCTCTATTTAAAATTAAAGCAGTTATCCAACCAGATAGCTGTTTTTTTTATTCTACATCGTTGGATCAGAACATAAAAAAATCCCGAAAGATATGAATGTCTTTCGGGATTTGAGAAGATATAAACACCTGATTAATAAAACAATTGTGATAGAGGATTGCTCGCTGTATTTGTTGCAGGTTTCAAACTCAGAAATTTAGTGTATTGAGCCGGTGTTAAAGATGTTTTTAATTTTGTCAGCAATCCGGACGTTAAATTATTCAGTTTTGCAGTGTATTTTGCTTTGTCAGTTGCCGAAAGATTTAAAATACTTGATTTCTGTTCCAAAAAACTGGTGACAGCCTTTTGTACGTCAGGAACCTGAACTTTAGTCAGTGAAAGTGCCGACGTTAGTTTAGTCATGATACTGCTTGTCGCGGCATTAACATCAATTCCTGCTGACTTTGCAGTTGTACTCACTTTATTTGCAGCATTTTGTAAACTTGCTGTTGAAATTTGTGCATGGGAGCTGAAAATTACTCCGGCAGAAAGAGTTAAAATTAAAAAAACCTTTTTCATTTTAATAAATTGTTTAATTGATTTAAAAACTATATTATTGATATCTGATTTTTCAAACAGATAACTCAATCAAAAAGTTTAAATTGATCTCAATTTAGTTATCCTACAATTTTTTTGAAGAGGGTTTTCATGTTCACCAAATCACCGATAATTTTATGCAAATCGGCTATAGCAACACGCTCTTGTGCCATGGTATCACGGTGTCTGATAGTGACTGTGTTATCTTCCATTGTCTGGTGGTCGACTGTAATACAAAAAGGAGTTCCCACTGCATCCTGACGACGATACCGTTTTCCGATAGAATCCTTTTCGTCGTAACCGCATTTGAAATCAAATTTCAGTTCGTCCATAATTTCCCTGGCTTTTTCAGGAAGTCCATCCTTTTTTACCAATGGCAAAATGGCAGCTTTTACCGGAGCCAAAACTGGAGGCAAGGTCAATACCACACGGGTATCGCCACCTTCAAGTACTTCTTCTTTGTACGAAGCAGCCATGATGGAAAGGAAAGTACGATCCACGCCAATTGAAGTTTCAATTACATAAGGAACGTAGGATTGATTCAATTCGGGATCAAAATATTTAATATTTTTGCCGGAGAATTTTTCATGACTGCTCAAATCGAAATCGGTACGTGAGTGAATTCCTTCCACTTCTTTGAACCCGAAAGGCATTTCGAACTCAATATCAGTAGCCGCATTGGCATAGTGAGCCAATTTATCATGATCGTGAAAACGATATTTCTGGTCGCCAAGTCCAAGGGCTTTGTGCCATTTCAAACGGAATTCTTTCCAGTGTTCAAACCATTTCATTTCTTCACCGGGACGAACGAAAAACTGCATTTCCATTTGTTCGAATTCGCGCATGCGGAAAATAAACTGACGGGCTACGATTTCATTACGGAACGCTTTACCAATCTGACAAATGCCGAAAGGAATCTTCATACGACCGGTTTTTTGCACATTCAGGAAGTTCACAAAAATACCCTGAGCCGTTTCCGGACGAAGGTAAATTTTCATCGCTCCATCGGCAGTTGACCCAATTTCAGTAGAAAACATCAAGTTAAACTGACGAACATCAGTCCAGTTTTTTGTTCCGCTTACCGGACAAACCACTTCGTAATCTTCAATGATGGCTTTCAGTTCAGCTAAATCTGAATCGTTCAGTGCTTTAACGAAACGTGAGTGAATTTCATCGCGTTTTGCCTGATTTTCCAACACCCGTTCGTTCGTTTTTTTAAACATTTCGGCATCAAAGCTTTCGCCAAAACGTTTCGCAGCTTTTTCAACTTCCTTGTTGATTTTGTCGTCCTGTTTTGCCAGCAAATCTTCAATCAATACATCGGCGCGATAGCGTTTTTTGCTGTCTCTATTGTCAATCAACGGATCGTTGAATGCATCCACGTGACCGGAAGCTTTCCAGGTTGTAGGGTGCATAAAAATCGCTGCATCAAGTCCGACAACATTTTCATTTAACAAAACCATGCTGTCCCACCAGTATTTTTTAATGTTGTTTTTCAGTTCAACACCATTTTGACCGTAGTCGTAAACGGCACTCAGTCCGTCATAAATTTCGCTTGAAGGGAAAACGAATCCGTATTCCTTGCAATGTGCAATCAGTTTTTTAAAAACATCTTCTTGTGAAGCCATATTTTTTTAGTTACAAGTTACGAGT
>JBBQMQ010000158.1:0-8930 GCA_038329115.1 Bacteroidales bacterium | reverse complement strand
AAACAACAACGGTCACTTTATTGCATAGCTTGTTTAGCAAATTGGGTTACAAAGTAGGCTTGATTTCTACGGTTGAGAATAAAATTGGCGACCAAGTTATCCATAGTACGCACACCACGCCTGATGTGGTTCGCTTGAATGAGTTGTTGGCTCAAATGAGTGCCGCAGGTTGTGAATATGCATTTATGGAAGTGAGTTCACATTCGATTGACCAACGACGGATTGCCGGTTTGGAGTTTGATGGTGGCGTTTTCACAAATATCACCCGCGATCATATTGATTATCATTTGACTTTTGAAAATTATCTGAAAGCCAAGAAACGTTTTTTTGATGAATTGGATGCAGATACTTTTGCATTAACCAATATTGATGATAAAAACGGGCTTGTAATGTTGCAAAACACCAAAGCAAAGAAATACAGTTATTCGCTACGGGCAATGGCCGATTTTAAAACAAAAATTCTTGAACACGGATTTGAAGGCATGTTGCTCGACATCAACAACAAAGAAGTAAATGTCTCATTTATTGGAAAATTCAATGCAAGTAATTTATCTGCCGTTTTTGGAACAGCCGTATTATTGGGACAAGATGAACTGGAAGTTCTTCGGATTATCAGCGCACTACATTCTGTTTCGGGACGGTTTGAAACATTGCATGCACCTTCGGGTTACACGGCAATTGTTGATTATGCTCACACACCGGATGCTTTAAACAATGTAATTTCAACTATCAATCAGATTTTACAGGGAAACGGAAGGTTAATTACTGTGGTTGGTTGTGGTGGAAATCGCGATAAAGGCAAACGGCCGATGATGGCACGCGAAGCAGTGAATGGAAGCTGGAAAACAATTCTGACTTCCGATAATCCACGTTTCGAAGAACCTCAGGATATTTTAAATGATATGATTGCCGGTTTGGATGTGGTGGAAAAAGGAAAAAGTTTGACCATTGTTGATCGTCGGGAAGCAATTAAAACGGCCTGTGCACTGGCTCAACAAGGCGATGTGGTGCTTATTGCCGGTAAAGGACACGAAGACTATCAGATTGTTCAGGGTGTAAAACATCATTTTGATGACCGCGAAGAAGTAAAAGCTTGCTTTTAAATAACCCCTAACCCCTAAAAAGGATTAGGTTTGTTTCTTTTATTGGGTTAAATCTAAATTATAGTAACTTCTCTAAATTCCACTTAAGGGGATTTAGGGGCTAATATTAATTAATATGCTGTACCATTTATTCCATTATTTAGATCAACGTTTTGATATTCCCGGTGGTGGATTATTCAATTTTATTTCATTCCGAACAGGTATGGCATTTATACTTGCTTTGCTTTTGTCGACTATGTTAGGTAGAAGAATTATTGATTATTTACAGAAAAAACAAATCGGAGAAACTATTCGTGACCTTGGTCTGGAAGGACAAATGAGCAAAAAAGGAACTCCAACCATGGGTGGAATCATCATTATTATTGCCATTCTGATTCCTACTTTGTTGTTGGCAAGCCTCACTAACACTTACGTACTTTTGATGATTATTACAACTGTATGGTTAGGTTTAATAGGATTTTTGGATGATTATATTAAAGTTTTCCGCAAAAATAAAGAAGGTTTAAGTGGTCGTTTCAAAATTTTCGGACAGGTTGGTTTAGGATTAATTGTTGGCTTGACCATGTTCCTTAGCAATGATGTGGTAATTCGCGAAAACAGGGAAATAAAAGGAGAAACTCACAGGGTCGAAAGCGTGTCTTATTCCCAAGAAGAAGCAAAATCATCCAAAACAACGATACCTTTTGTGAAAAACAACAACCTGAATTATGCTGATGCCTTTAAATGGGCTGGTGATAAAGCTCAGGATTATGGTTGGATTTTGTTTGTGATTGTTGCCATATTTATTGTCACTGCGGTTTCGAACGGAGCCAATTTAACCGACGGGTTGGATGGACTTGCAACAGGCTCTTCGGCCATTATGGGAGTTATTCTCGGGATCTTAGCGTATGTTTCCGGTAATATAAATTATGCCGGTTACCTGAATATCATGTACTTACCCGGAACCGGCGAATTGTTAATTTTTGCGGGTGCATTTATCGGTGCAACCATTGGTTTCCTCTGGTACAATGCATACCCTGCTCAGGTTTTCATGGGCGACACCGGAAGTTTGACTTTGGGAGGAATCATTGCAGTTTTCGCACTTATTATTCGCAAGGAATTATTGATTCCGATTTTGTGTGGCGTGTTTTTCGTTGAAAGTTTATCTGTCATGGTTCAAGTTGCTTATTTTAAATTTACCAAGAAACGATATGGAGAAGGAAAACGGATATTCAAAATGACACCGCTTCACCATCACTATCAGAAAGCAGGGAATTCAGGAATACAGGCCATTTTTCAGCGTCCGATGCAGGCAATGCCCGAATCGAGAATTGTGATTCGTTTCTGGATTGTGGGAATTATTTTGGCAGCAATAACAATTATTACATTGAAGATCAGGTAGAAACCTCTAAAGGGGAATTATTATAGTGTCGTCACTAAATATTTTATACAAATTTAGATTAAACAAATATCAATCAATACTAATTTATCTTTCTCCCCTTTTGGGGTTGGGGGTTCTTCTAATATGAATCGAATAGTAATTTTAGGTGGAGGTGAAAGTGGTGCCGGTGCAGCTGTATTGGCTAAGAAAAATGGTTTTGATGTTTTTGTATCGGATTCATCTGAAATAAAAGCACAATACAAAACGTTGCTTGATGAAAATCAAATTCTGTGGGAAGAAAAACAACATACCGAAGAGTTGATTTTAAATGCTGATGAAATAGTTAAAAGCCCCGGAATACCTGATAAAGCTCCTTTGATTAAGAAATTACATGCTTTGGGAACTCCGGTTATTTCGGAAATAGAATTTGCAGGGCGATATACAAATGCAAAAATGATTTGCATTACCGGAAGTAATGGAAAAACCACCACGACCATGCTGGTGTATCATATTTTGCAAAATGCAGGAATAAATGTGGGTCTGGCCGGAAACGTGGGACAAAGTCTGGCATTGCAGGTAGCAACAGCAGATTTTGATTGTTATGTGGTGGAATTAAGCAGTTTTCAATTAGATGGAATGACAGAATTTAAGGCGGATATTGCAATTTTATTGAATATTACACCCGATCATTTGGATCGCTACGAATATAATTTTCAGAATTATGTGGATTCAAAATTCCGCATAACACAAAATCAAACAGAAGATGATGCTTTTATTTTCTGGGATAAAGATCCGGTAATAAAAGCAGAACTTGCAAAACGGAATATCCAGTCGACCTTGTACCCATTTGCAATTGAAAGAACAGAAAAAACAAAAGCGTTTATCGAAAACGATGAATTGATTATAAAAACATTAAAAACACTATTTACTATGCCAACATCACAATTAGCTTTGCAGGGTATGCATAATACTTACAATTCAATGGCAGCAGGATTAGCAGCCACCATCGTAGATGTAAAAAAAGAAAGTATCCGTCAGTCGTTGCAGGATTTTCAGGGTGTGGAACATCGTTTGGAATATGTGGCAACTGTCCGGAACATTCGTTTCGTCAATGATTCAAAAGCAACAAATGTAAATTCGTGTTGGTATGCACTTCAAAGCATGAAAACACCGGTTGTGCTGATTTTAGGTGGAACGGACAAAGGAAATGATTATTCGGAGATTGAAGAACTGGTTCGCGAAAAAGTAAGAGGACTGATTTTTATTGGATTGGATAATAAACCGTTGCACACGTTTTTTGATGGTAAAGTATCTGAGATTTCAGATGTTCAGTCGATGGAAGATGCTATAGACGTTGCTTATGAAATGGCTCATGAAGGCGATACAGTTTTATTATCACCCTGTTGTGCCAGCTTCGACTTATTCAAAAATTACGAAGATCGGGGAAAACAATTTAAAAATTGTGTCAGAAAACTTTAATTGCCCCCAACCCCCTAAAGGGGGCTTTGGGATATTAAAACTAGATTTATAATTACACAAAATAACTCCCCTTTAGGGGTTAGGAGTATATGGAAAACTTATTCAAAAAATATTTGAAAGGTGACGCAACGTTGTGGATTGTGTTTATTTTTCTGTGCATTCTCTCCATTATAGAAATGTACAGCGCATCAAGCACATTAGCATACAAAGCTGCCAGCCATACCGGTCCGATGCTTCGCCATGTTGGTTTTCTGACCGGTGGTGCTTTAATTGCGGTTATTGTTCATCTGGTTCCATATCGATTTATCCGGATTTTCTCGTATGTTGGTTTGCTTCTTTCGGCTCTTTTGCTGGTTTTTGTACTGTTCAAAGGCCACAGTGAAAATGATGCTGCTCGTTGGCTTGTAATCGGCGGTGTACAGTTTCAACCATCTGAATTAGCTAAATTATCTGTATTGATTGTAGCTGCCGATTTGATTTCCAGAATAAAAGACTCCAAAAAAGATGAATGGGTTTATTTTCGGAATACAATTGTCATGCTGCTTATTATTTGCGGTTTAATTTTGCTCGAAAATTTTTCTACAGCATTTATTCTTTTTGCAGTAGTGTTTATCATGATGTTCATTGGCCGTATTTCCTTTAAATATTTAGGATCATTGGCACTTATTCTTGCTGTATCCGGAGCTGTCGGTTATGGTGCCATAAAAGCTATTCCAAAGGATTCGATGCCGCACATGTTTGATCGCGCTTATACCTGGGTTGGACGGATAGAACGGCATTTTGTCAAAAAGGAAGCTAAAGATGAATATATGATTACGGATGACAACCGTCAGGTGCAACATGGCAGGATTGCCATTGCGCGCGGTGGACTTTTTGGAGTTATGCCGGGAAACAGTGTAGAGCGCGACTATTTACCGCAGGCTTATTCAGATTTTATTTTCGCTATCATTGTGGAAGAAATGGGATTGTTAGGCGGAATTCTTGTGATTATTTTATATTTAATACTGCTTTTCAGGGCAGGACGAATTGCCACAACCTGTTCTTCTGTTTTTCCGGCTTTACTGGTAATTGGACTTTCGTTAATGATTGTTATTCAGACATTTGTAAATATGTCGGTGGCATCAAGTCTCATTCCTGTTACCGGACAGCCATTACCTTTAATAAGTCGTGGAGGAACTTCGATATTAATAACCTGTATTTATTTTGGGATAATTTTTGGAATAACACGTCAAATTAAAGAAGAACAGGCTTTGGGAATTAATAAAATTGAAGATGAAGTTCCCGAAGATGAACTTCCGGTAGTGGAACTGGATAGTTTGTAAAACCCCCTAAATCCCCCAAGGGGGACTTTTTCAGTAGGAATAATATAACATATAGTTTAAAATTGAGGTATTAACATCATGAAACAAAGTATAAATCAGCAAAAAATCAACCAAAATATTCTGAAACCCCCTTTGGGGGCTAGGGGGCTTAGGTTTATTATCAGCGGAGGAGGTACGGGAGGACATATTTTCCCTGCCATTAGCATTGCCAACGCATTGAAAAAACAAAATCCGGATGCTGAAATCCTTTTTGTCGGTGCACTTGGACGGATGGAAATGGAACGAGTTCCGGCTGCCGGTTACCCAATTGAAGGACTGCCGGTGAGTGGTTTAGACCGCAAAAATATGTTTCGCAATATCAAAGTTATGGCGAATTTATTTCGAAGCATTGTGATAGCTCGTAAAATAATTCGTCGTTTTAAACCCGATGTAGCGATTGGAGTTGGTGGTTATGCCAGTGCTCCTACTTTACGTGCTGCTGCAGCTTTTGGAGTGCCAACATTATTGCAGGAACAAAATTCGTATGCGGGAGTTACCAATAAATTGCTGGCAAAAAAGGCAAAACGCATTTGTGTGGCGTACGAAGGAATGGATCGGTTTTTCCCGAAAGATAAAATTGTATTAACCGGAAATCCTGTTCGTCAGGATTTATTCTCTGTTGCACCAAAAACAGTTGAAGCCTATCAATTCTTCAATTTTGATCCGAAAAAGAAAACAATTTTAATCGTTGGTGGCAGTTTGGGTGCCAGAACCATCAATCAAAGCATTATAGCCGGACTTGAAAAACTGGCAAAAACAGATATTCAAATCATTTGGCAAACGGGTAAATTCTATATTGAAAATGCCCGAAAAGCAGCTGAACCCTTTGCAAATCCAAATTTGCTGGTGACCGATTTTGTTTCGCGTATGGATTTGGCTTATTCTATTGCCGATCTGGTAATTTCGCGTGCCGGAGCAAGCTCAATTTCAGAACTATGTCTGCTGGCTAAACCGGTAATTTTAGTACCTTCGCCCAATGTTGCCGAAGATCATCAAACTCAGAATGCATTGGCACTGGTAAGAAAAGATGCTGCTTTGATGATTAAAGATATTGACGCCAAAGAACAATTGGTAATCAGGGCATTGGAATTGATTGAAGACGAAAAGGCATTAAAAAAGTTGAGTGAGAATATCCTGAAACTGGCCGAAAAAGATTCGGCAGACCGAATTGCTCTTGAAGTGATGAAATTGATTAATTAATTGGCTTTTTAAAACCTGAACAATAAAAGAATTTAGAATTTGAAAAAGAGGATATGAACGAGTTTACAAAATATTATTTTCTGGGAATTGGTGGCATTGGAATGAGTGCTCTGGCCCGATATTTTAGAACCAAAGGTTTTAAAGTTGGAGGTTATGACCGGACTGAAACAAAATTAACATCCGACTTGCAATCGGAAGGAATTTCCATTTGTTTTAACGAAACGGTGAATTATATTCCGGCAGAGTTTATGAAGCCTCAGAATGTGTTGATTGTATACACTCCCGCTATTCCTGAGAATCATCCACAATTAAAATATTTTCAGGAGCATAATTTTACTATTCAGAAACGGGCTCAGGTTCTCGGAAACATTACCCGCCAAAGCAAAGGAATTTGTATTGCCGGAACACATGGGAAAACCACAACTTCCACTATTACAGCTCATTTACTTTATCAATCGCAAGTTTCGTGCAATGCTTTTTTAGGAGGAATAGCCAATAACTACAATACAAATTTATTATTATCATCGGAAAGTAACCTGGTGGTGATTGAAGCCGACGAATACGACCGTTCCTTTCACCAACTTTCGCCGTATATGGCGGTGATTACGTCCGCCGATCCGGATCATTTGGATATTTATGAAACAGCCGACGCTTTCAGAGAAAGTTTTGAACATTTCACGTCGCTGATTCGTCCCGGAGGTGCTTTAGTTATGCGAAAAGGAATTGACATCGTTCCTCAACTACAGAAAGGTGTGAAACTTTACACGTATTCGATGGATGAAGGTGGTGATTTTTATGCCGAAAATATCCGGATGAAAAATGCTGAAATACATTTTGATTTTGTAACTCCTACCGACCGGATAAATGATGTACGCTTAGGTGTACCGGTTATGATAAATGTCGAAAACAGTGTGGCAGCAATGGCTATGGCCTGGCTCAATGGCGTAAGTAATGAAGAAATACGCACAGGAATATCTTCTTTTTCAGGAATTTATCGCAGATTCAACACGGTATTTAAATCAAATAAAATAGTTTATATGGATGATTACGCCCATCATCCAAGCGAATTGAAAGCAAGCATTTCTTCAATCCGCAGTTTATTTCCCGACAGGAAGATAACCGGTATTTTTCAACCACATCTTTATAGCCGGACACGTGATTTCGCCGATGATTTTGCATCAGCACTTTCAGGATTGGATGAGTTGATTTTGCTTGACATTTATCCGGCCCGCGAATTGCCCATTGACGGAGTTACTTCGGAACTAATTTTGAAGAATGTTAAACTAGAAAATAAAACATTGTGTTCGTCTGAAAATCTATTACCTTTGTTGGTTGGGAAAAAACTGGACGTTTTGGTTACATTCGGGGCTGGGGATATTGACAAATTAGTGCCAAAAATTAAGGAACAGCTCAAATCAGTTCATAATTCATAATTAAATTTTGAAACCTGTCTGGAAATACATATTAATCAGTTTCTTTGCCATTTTGGTACTGGGATATCTGGGTTTCACCCTGTGGAGTTTTTCAGGAAAAGAAAAACAGGAAGTCTGCAAGCATCTGAATATTATATTGATAGATGGAAACCAAAGACATTTAATTACCGAACGTGATGTTGCATTGATATTGGAACAAAATAATTTAAATCCGATAGGTCAAACGCTGAAAAAGATTAGAACCGAATCAATTGAAGATGCTTTACATAAAAACCCGATGATAAACAGCGTAGAATGTTTTGTCACGCCATCGGGAATTGTGGATGTAAGAATATCTCAACGTTGTCCTAAATTTCGGGTTGTGGGATTTGGAAGTTATTATGTCGATGTAAATCGAAAAACGATGCCGGTTTCGCCAAATTATTCCGCTTACGTGCCGGTTGTTTCCGGTCGGATTACGGTTTCGATGGCTACCGGAAAAATGTTTGATTTTATTACTTTCCTGGAAGAAAATCCTTTTTGGAATGCTCAGATTGAACAGATTTTTGTTCGAAACGATTTAAAGATTGAACTTGTTCCACGTGTTGGCGATGCCATTATTGTATTGGGAACTTTAGATAATTATAAATCTAAGCTCGAAAAATTGAGGAAACTCTATGTATATGGTTTTAATCAAATGGGTTGGAACAGATATAAAACCATTAATCTGGAATATAAAAATCAGGTTGTTTGTACAAAAGCAGGAACATCTGACGACCAACCTATCAATGTAACTAAAGTATTAAAAGATAGTATTACTGCCAAAAAGTTATGATTTCAAATAAACTAATAGCGATTGATTTCGGAAGTTCACGCATTTCGGCTATGGCGGCCGAAGTACTGGAAAATGGAGCGCTCCGCATTTTATCAGAAGAATCTAAAACTTCCGACGATGTAAAATGGGGAATTGTTGACAAACCATCAGGTGCTTCATTCAAAGTAAGCGAATTACTTA
>JBBQMQ010000157.1:0-8938 GCA_038329115.1 Bacteroidales bacterium | reverse complement strand
GTAAACTTGCTCAATCTCAATGCAGACATATTATTTTGTTATTTCACCGTTTAAATCCCAAAGATCTTCCCAACCTTTTGCAGTTTCCCAAAGAAAAACCTGTCCTTTGATTAAGCGACAACCTTTGTCATTTTTTGAAATAGCTTCCATTTCGGCTTCTGTAATCGAACCTTCGGTTACTCCTTTCAAATTATTAAATATTTTATCCGTTTTCACAGAAAATGGAATGGTAATTTGTCCGCGTTGTACCGCCCATTTCAGGCAAACTACAGCCGGATGAACGCCCAGACGCTCGGCAGCAGCTACAATTGCCGGATCTTCCATATCCACAGTGTCTTCAGGAGTTTTATCTCGCTCCGGACGACCCGGCGAGCCAATCGGACTGTAACCGATTACTTCAACGCTGTTTTCTTTCATGAAATCATATAATTCCTGTTGTTGAAAATGTGGGTGAATTTCCATTTCGTTCAAAACCGGTTTGATTCGAGCATCGCGCAGTATCAGTTTCATTTTAGGAATAGTCACATTGGAAGTACCGATATTCCGAACCAATCCTTCATCCACCAAACTTTCTATTTGCGCCCATGTTTTCATGTAATCTTCATGAATATAAGGCACGGAATCAGGTTGACGGGAAGTTACATCGCAATGTGGAGCGTGAAAGTTTGGAAATGGCCAGTGAACCAGGTACAAATCGAGATAATGGAGTTGCAAATCGGCTAATGATTGTTTGCACGATTTTACTACCTCTTTGTGCATATTGTTCCACACCTTGGACGTAATCCAGAGTTCTTCGCGAGTCACAATTCCTTCAGCGATCACTTCTTTCAAAGCCACACCGATTTCTTTTTCGTTACCATATACCGACGCACAATCAATATGACGGTAACCCATTTTAATAGCTGTTTTTACGGCTTGCGCAATAGTTTCGGCATCGTAATTGTCAGAGCCGAATGTTCCCAAACCGATTACCGGTATTTTATCACCGGTAGATAGCGTTTTGAAAGGAACTAAGCTACTTTCAATCCGCCCGAAGGGGGGAAGTTTGGAAATACTTTCGTTTGGCATATTTTTTTCTTTATTCATAATAAATGTTTTGTTGCAATAATAAATAGTAATATTAAGCCTCCTCATTGGGGAGGTTGGAGGGGCTTCTTTTATTTAATTTCCTCGTCAAACACGATAGCCACTTTACCACATTTTCCTTCTGCCATAAGCGAATATGCTTCCGGTGCATCTTCTAATTTGAAACGGTGTGTAACCAAGTCTTCCGGATGAATTCCCCAACGAACAATGCGTTCCACCAATTCTTCCATGCGCCAAATAGAAGTCACCCACGAACCGTAAATGGTTTTTTGGTCGTGAATAATATCCGGACTTGGATTGAATTCCACCGTTCCGCCTTCGCCAATCATTACCATTTTTCCCCACTGACGGGTAGCACGGATACAAAGCTGTCGAGCTGAAGTATGGCCCGAGCAGTCAACGGTTTTCTCAAATCCCATTCCGTTAGTGGTAGCCATTACTTTTTCCATAGTATCAGGTCCGGAAACATATACTTCGTCAACCAAACCTAAGTCTTTTGCAATCTGACAACGTTCCGCAACGGTATCAACGCCTACCAGTTTTTGTGCGCCCATGGCTTTTGCCAACATTAATGCTGCCAATCCAACAGGACCTAAACCGGTTACCAATACTGCATCATTTCCGCTGATGCCAATTTTTTCCAATCCTTCGTAAACAGTTCCAAAACCGCAGGCAATTTGAGCTCCGTCGGTATACGTCAGGCTATCGGGCAACAATACAAGGTCTTTTTCTTCGGCAATCATATATTCGGCCATGCCGCCATCGCGTTGCCAGCCGTAAGCCGCACGCGAAGGACTTTTGCACGAAATCATGTAGCCACGGCGGCAATCGTTGCAGCAACCGCAACCCGAAATATGATACACAACCACACGGTCGCCTTTTTTGAAACGCTTCATTCCCGGACCGCAAGCAATTACTTGCCCGGCAGGTTCGTGACCGCAAATTTTGTTTTGATAACCCTCAGGACCTTTTCCAAGGTGCTCGCGATAGATAGCGCGAATGTCGCTACCACAAATGGTAGATGATTTTACTTTCAGCAGAACTTCGCCATGTCCGGGTGTTGGAAATTCTACGTCTTTGAAAATTACGGTGCTGTTTCCCGGCAAAAATGCTGCTTTTGATTTAAATGTCATGATGTAATAATTTTCAGCCCACTAAATCCCCCGCAGGGGAATTTAGGATTAGCTTTTTTAAAAAATTGTTAGTTAGTACATATTATAATGTAGAATAAGTCTTTAAGTCCCTTTCTTGCCACCCTCTCTTTTGGAGAGGGGCTGGGGGAGAGGTCAGGATTTAGGGTGCTGGAGTAACACCCTTCTTAAGTAAAATATTCCCATATTTTGCTGTTTCGCCGGTCATTACTACTGCGAAAGCCGATTTGGCACGGTCGTAAAAAGCAAAACGGTCGATACGCTCAATGGAAGGTGCGGTTGGATTGGTAATGTGAATGCTTTTTAGATACGATTCCTCCACTTTTGGGTCGAGGGTGTCACCCTGAACAGCAGCCATCATAACGAGTGGATCCGGCACATACGCATCGAGTTCAAATAGAGGCAGAATGGCTGCCAATAATTCCGGAATGCGGAGTCCATCGGCACGCAAAACACGACCGTTAAATGTTTCTCCAGGGAAATGGGCATCGGCAAGAATAATTTCGTCGCCATGACCCATACGCGCCAAAACTGCCAACAGTTCTGGACTTACTCTAGGTGAAATTCCTTTAAGCATAAGTTTTAATTTTTATCAACACACGTGTGCATAATTTATTAATGATGTAATTATTTAAATTTAAAAGTTTTTTAACAAGATTCTTTGTAAATAATTTGCGCTTTTACGGTTTTCTCGATCAATTCACCTATCTGGATTTCATGATTTATCATTTTTTCCAATAATTCAAATGAAAGTTGAGCAATTTCTGTTTCAGGCTGATCGATATACGATATTTGAGGCTGAATGATTTCAGATGAAAGTAGGCTTCCAAATGTTATCAAGCCCAAATTGGTTGGAATTTGAATTCTGTTTTTGCGAGCTTCGAGCATAATGCCGAGAGTAACATGTACGGATGAAGAAATAATGGCATCGGGTTTCGAGGGCGAATTCCACAATGTTGAAAAAATTCTTTTTCCAAGCTCTACATTGAAACCTTCTTCCATCTCAATCGACTGTCGATACTCCATTTTATATTTAGTAATAACTGATCCGTAGCCGTTTTGTCGGTCACGAAACACATTGTTGCTGTCTATTCCGGTAAGATGAGCTATGTTTCTGTAACCCTTTTTAATAAGATATTCAGTAGCTTCGGCAGTAATTTCAAAATTATTGATTTTCACTCTTGGCGTTTGAATTTCCTCACAGATTCGGTCGAAAAACACCAATGGAATGCCAAATTTATTGAGTAACGCAAAATGGTCACTTTTAATGGTATCTTTTGCTTTTGATACGATAACACCCGCAAAATTATGTTGAATGATGGTATTGCAAATTTCTTTTTCGAGTTCGTATCTTTCGTTAGTTTGAAAAACAGAAATCACATAGCTCTTTTGGTATGCCAAATCGGTTAAATGACTGACAATATCCGAAAAGAATGTGTGGTTAATGTTGGGTACAATCAGCGCAATAGCGTTGTTGCTTGTTCCGCGCAACTGAACGGCGTTCATATTGGTTTGATATTCATGTTCACGGGCATAAGCCAACACCAGATTGCGCGTTTTTTCATTCACACGCGGGTCGTTGCGCAAGGCGCGTGACACGGTGGAATGATGCACATTCAACTCTCTGGCTATGTCTTTTATCGTGATTCTTTTATTCATAAATTGAAAATACAAACGTGTGCAAAGATAATTCTATCTGTTTATTTGCAAAACTACAAAAACATGTTTTAGAGCATACTAAATGTGTGGAAATCCATTTAAAAACTTCAGACGAATAATTAATGGAGGCTATGTGCCTCTATTTTAAATCGATACTCGTTATTTAGCCTTTAATTTTAAAAGTACTTAAATTGTTTAATTCTGCAAAATCTATGATTTAATTGTTGTTGATTAACAATTGAGAGATTTAAACGGATTAATTTTCAGATACTCCGGTGATAACGTAGCCGATTCACCCGGCCCATCAGGTGGCGCTGATTCCAACTGTAAAGATATCTCGTTGTCAAGTTTTATTTTCTCAATCGTAGGTGCTATATATTCTTGTTTTTCCTTCATGGCTGTAATTAATTTAAGATTACTTTCTGGGTATTATTTATCATTCCATTATTTACAGTAACAAAATATACTCCTGACTTCAATTGATTGCTAATGATGGTTTTGTTTAAAGATATTTGTTTGGCAAGCAACTTTTGACCTAATGCGTTATAAACTGAATAAACAGCTTTTTCTGGAGCATTAATAACTATTTCATTTTGAGTGTTTACATATATTGAGAAGTGCTCTTTCACAGTATTTGAAACCCCAGTACTAACACCAGATGAACGGAACAAAAGACTGAATCTGTCGCCACTAAATGTTGTCGGACTAAAAGTGTAAGTAGATACTCCATCGGTTAAATCAGTTTCAATCGAGGTGGCATTGTCTTTCAAAATAAGTTTTACATCCGATGGTAAGTTGCTAATTTCGTTGGCTTTTAGGCTAAAGGTTGTAGCAGTGCCGGGTATAAAGCCTAAGCTTATTTCTTGATCCAAAGGAAGATTTCTCATACCGTTCATAACCAATTTCTGTGTGTCAATTGTTGTATAAATCTGCACTTCAGAGCTTGCTTCAATGTATTTTGGCGAATCATAAGCATCGTAGCCATCAGCAGCATTGGCATCCACCAACAATAAAGTTTCGTCGGTACGAGTTCCATTTGACACTTCAAGGCGAACCAACTGACGGTCGGTATTTTTAATTGCTGGCGCTTTTAATGGATTTAACGATTGGTGCGAACGGGTCAGGGCGCTAGTTAGCACTAAAGGACTTGCAGCTGAAGCTACTGCTCGCACCCAAAATGCTTGCATAGGAGGAATAATGCCTCCAGTTAATAAGGAATGACTTGGTACTGCTACACCCGTACTTGCATTGTAAGTAGCATATGACCAACCACTCGAATTGGAACCAGCTGAATTTGTACGGATATAAATAGAAGGTTCAATTTGAGCCGATTTACTTGTTGCATAAGCCTCAGTCCATGCTATATGGCTTGGATATGGATTTCCGATTAAATTGAAGCGATTACCCGAGCTGGTGATAGCAACAGGAACATCACCAGAATTTATTGTGCCACTAAAAGTAAGCGATACTCCGGTTGTACTTGGCAACGCAATATAACCTTTTCCTGCTACCATGGTATGTCCGGGATCATAACCTTTCCAATAATTAGTAGAACCAATGGGCTGGCCAGTTGGATTATTTGTTCCAGGTTCTACATATTCAAAATATTTCGACATGTCTGTAATAGTAGATAATGTACTTGCTACAGGACTCGACACATACCAATTACGGGCTGTACCAAGATATTGTTGAACAGAATAGCTACCACTTCCAACCAAAGTTGCAGGTGTGAGAATTGTAGCTGTAGCGCTTGAATTATCTGATAACAAACTTAATGTACCACTGTTTGACAACGCAGTGTTTACCGTTAATTGTTTGCCTGCATTCACCGTCAATGCGCCTAATGTAAGAGTAGCTGTCCCAACAGTCAAATTACTTGCTAAAGTTACAGTAGAACCAGTTCTATTATTAATAAGTGTGTTTAAAGACTGGTTTGTTCCGAAGTTAAGCGTACTACTTGCGGTTGTAGTTCCGGAACCTTGAAAGCTTATAGTACCAGAATTACTACTTGCCGAAATAGTCCCTGCTCCAGTTATTCCACCACCGTTTGCCACTGCTCCAGATCCCCCCGATAACTGCAAAGTTCGGGAATTCAAATTCAGATTTGCGCCTGAGGCGATATTCAAAGTTCCATTAATGGTTGTTGTACCTGAAAAGCATAAATTGTAATTTGAGCTACTGCCATCCAACTGTACATTGCCTGCCTGAAGTAAAAAATAGGCATTTGGAATTATAGTTGCCGTTGCAGCTGCTCCTGAGCCACCGCCACCTGTAAATGTAATGGCTGGTGCCGAAGCATAACCACTACCCGGACAAGTAATGGTTAATGAACTCAGTGAAGTTCCAGTCAAACCGCAAGTAGCTTTTGCAGCAAACCCAACCCAGCGTAAAACGGCGGTTCCGCTTCTAAAATCACCACCAATTTTGGTGGTTGGAGCGGTTGTGGCATCACCCGTTGTACCACCTGTAACAACTGTAAAAAGACTTCCTCCGTTTGTTCCACTATTTGTTGGACCATAAAAAATTTGCTGACCGGCAGTAAATGTTGTACTTGCTGCCCAAGGAGTACCTACAACAACTGTTGGTGCAGATGTATATCCGCTCCCACTATTATCTCTCGAAGCATTCAATACACTCTGATTACTAGTATTTGTTCCAGTCATTTCTATTTTTCCGGCTCCAGAATGTGTTATCGACGATGTGCTGGTAGTATTGGCGTTAAAAATACCGCTGACTACACTTCCTCCAACCTTTAAAGTATTACCGCCATCATTTAAAATAGAAGAATAACTTATCAAAAGGTCGTTTGTAATAGTAAGTATTCTAGAACCAGTAGGTAATGTTACTGTTAAATTACGACCTGCCGGACTACCCGCTTCGTTAGCGATTATTACTAAATAAGCTATTGTCTCCTCTAATAAATCTGAAAGTGTAGCAGAGACACCTGAACTTGCAAAAGAACCTGAACTTACACTTCTTCCATCAAATATTAAAGTATCGCCCACGTTAGGTATTACTCTTGTTAAACCACCTCCTGTAAAAACAACAGTAGGAGCTGAGGTATATCCTGTTCCTCCATTAGTAATGGTTACTGAACTAATTCTACCATTTACGCCAAGGTTGGCAGTTGCTGCAGCACCTGATCCGCCACCACCCGTAAAACTAATTGTTGGAGCTGTCGAAAATCCTCCGGTGTTCATGCCTAACGTTATTGAACTGACCGAAGTTGCTGTTAGAACCGCTGCACCGGTGGCTGTTCCCCCGCCTGTACCTCCTGTAAAAGCTACTGTAGGCACCGATGTATATCCACTTCCTCCATTTGTAATGGTTACTGAACTTATCTTTCCATTGGCATCAAGGTTTGCGTTAGCTGTAGCACCTGAGCCACCACCACCTGTAATACTAACTGATGGGGCTGAAGTATATGTACCAGTAGTACTTATATTTGTTATTGAATTGACCGATGTAGCCGAAAAAAATGCTGTTCCGGTAGCTCCTCCACGAACAGTATTCCAACTAGTAGCAGCACTCCATGCGCCTGACGCCCCACCTTGCCAATAATATGCTCTTTGAGCAAAAAACTGCATAGATATTAATACCATGCAACATAATGTAATTGTTTTTTTCATAAAAATAGATATTAATTTGACAATACAACTAATTACTTATAATCATACAATTGTTTACTGGAATTTCTATTGAAATAATTTTGTTTCAAAAAGAATCAATTATTTATGGTTGGTTTTCCAGTTCTCCAGTCAATACGGAAATTTGAAATCAGCCATGATTTTCCTATGTCATTGTTTCCTTGGAAAAATAAAAAATCATCACCATTCGGATTTGCAAATATGTGTGGATGACCCGACTCACTAGAATTCCAGCTATAAAGACTTCCTTTTGGTAAAAATGGTAAATCAGAAACACGCTGCCAATGAATAGCATCCGTGCTTTTAGCTAAACCTATCTGTTGTGGTGCATTGTTGTATCCGCCACCATAGAACATGAAAAGTTCTCCATTTTTATTTATAATTGAGGCCGCTTCAATGCATTTACCCTCCCAAGGCAATTCAGGTTTTAACATCGGAGCGTCAACTGATAAATTTGTCCAATTAATTCTATCAAAATTTGAAGTTCCGGGTGCTTTGGCAACTCCCTGCATTTGAATTTTATAGGCTTTATCACGGGTGGCATAAAACAAATAATAATTGCCCTTAAACGAAATTACTTCAGCATCAATGGCTCTTCCGCAAGTCCAATCACCTGAAGGACTGAATATTGGATTTGTTTTGTTGCGGGTAAACTGAATTCCATCAGTAGACCAGGCATGGCAAATTGCATCTTTTGACCCATTTCCATACGTTTGGTAAAACAAATTGACTTTTCCATCCACTACCAATGCACAAGGGGCTGCATAGCCTTTTGATTCGTAAGTAGCAGTAGAATCTACGTTTACTTCGCCAATTCTTTTCCATAGCGTCAAATTATTACTTTCGGCTATACCTACGCCCCAGCCATGCAACTTGCCATTTTTGTCGGTAAATCCGGGAATTGAATAATACATCAAATACCGTCCACCAAAGTAAATTACATAAGGGTCCTTGGCAAATGGAATACCAATTCTGGTAGTATCTCCAAACATCATTTTTCCATCGCTGGTTTGCTGGAACTGACGCATGCGGTTAATTTCTTTATCAGCCGACTTGAATGGCATGCGTTTTACTAACTCCTTTGAATATAAGGTAGGGCAATTGGCATTTTGCGCAGCAAGATTTTGGTATGTTGCCCAAGCCACATCATATTCTTTTAACCATTTTAATGTTTGCGATGTTGGATATAGGCTTTTATCAATTGCCGAAAGATAGAATACGGCACGGTAAATCCGGTACAAGCAATATCCATAATTAGTTGAAACTCGCACATAATCAGCAGTCTTTGAATCTGCAAAATTGATTCCTTCGGCCAACGTCACCATCTCTTTCCATAGATTTACAGCGGTATCTTTTTCTGTCAAAATAACTTGAATTTTCGTTGAATCAGCAGGT
>JBBQMQ010000156.1:0-8953 GCA_038329115.1 Bacteroidales bacterium | reverse complement strand
ATCCACAAACCGGGCTTCATTCCCAACGATTTAATGTAATCGAAAACAGGCTTTAAGCCATTGGGGAATTTTTTATAGTCGATGCCCCAATCGCCATAACTATCCTGCCAGCCATCGTCGATAATAAATTCCTTCATTCCGGCATCGGCGGCCGATTTGGCCAATTCCATAATCAATTTCTCATTAATGTCGTCTTTGAAAGGCATCCATGTATTGTAAACAAAGGTTGGCTTTTCTTTCAATTCCGAAAGACGAATACCGATATGTTTACGAATAAAGTCGGGAAGCGAGGTGTTGAGAATCAATTCGGGTGTTTTCTGGTTGTTGTAAACCATGGTGAAAACCTGCGGTGTTTCAAACGATTCTTGTGGCTTAATCCATTTACGGAAAGGGTAACGCGCATCTTTGTGCGTCAATCCGCTGTTTATTTCATCGGCATCCCAAAAAGCAGAAGTGCGTTTCAAAATCCCAGTTGCTTCGTTCCCAATCACAATTCCCGATTCCCAGTCCATATTGTGCACAATAACCAACGCATCCTGCGCATTTCCTTCAAAGGGTCCAATTTTTTTACGACGACCGTAATCAGAGTAAATCCAACTAAATGTACTCGCCCAATAGGCTGTGGTGCTGAATTTCTCAATATCCACCGACTCTAAGGCAACATCTTCAGAACCCAAATTTTTCACCGTCAAACTCTTTCGTATCACAGGTAAATTCGGGTACATTAGAAAATTCACGGTTAATTCAACTTTATTATCTTCGCTTTTGAGCGTTACAGCAGCTCCATCACCTTGACGAGTGTCGGTGATGTTTTTTATACCCACCAAACTCCAGTTGGAAATTCCCGAGTAAATTATTCCATTTATTTCGAACTGAAAATCGGCGCTGCTCGGTAAAAAATACTTGAAATCTCCACTTATTGGTTTGTACGACGTGGTAATAAAACTCCCCTTATCGGCAGGAAGCAGTATTTTACGTTCAACTAACCCATTGTTGAGGGTTAGTTCCGTATTTGTCCATTTGGCAAAAGGCATAGCAAACAAAAGATTGCATGCTACAAAAAAAATAGATAGAAGGATTCCTCTCATAATTTTTAAAAAGAAAGTACATGTTTTATGATTTTTATCATACAATTGCAACCAGCCTTACTGAATATTCAATTTTTCTGAAAATTTAATATCAGCAGACGAAGGTCCAATCATTATTGTAAAAGTACCTGGCTCTAAAACCCAATGCATGTCTTTGTTGTAAAACGAAAAATCGGTTGGAGCTAATGTAAAGTTAACCGTTTGTTTCTCGCCCTGTTTCAACGTTATTTTCTTGAATCCTTTCAGCTCTTTTGCCGGACGCGAAACAGAAGAAACATCGTCGCCAACATACAACTGAACTACCTCTTCTCCATCTACATTAGACGTATTTGTAATATCAACGCTCAAATTTACAGATTGCTTTGAGTTGATAGTGGTACTCGATAATTTGAGATTCGAATATGAAAACTCGGAATAACTCAAACCATATCCAAATGGGAATAAGGGTGTGATGGGAATGTCTAGATATTTATTTGTCCAACGAACGTTTTTGTTTGACTCGTTTACATCGTGCGAAGTTCGTTTGTAATTGTAATAAATAGGTATTTGTCCCGTATTTATTGGAAATGTAACCGTTAACTTGCCCGAAGGATTGTACTTTCCGAGTAGTATGTCTGCCACTGCCAAGCCGCCCATTGTTCCTGGCTGCCAAGCCTCTAACACTGCCATAGAATTTTTTGTCAGATGTTGAATGTCGAACGGACGACCATTTATAAGTACGCTAACGATAGGTTTGCCTGTGCCTGCAATTGCATTAACCAATTCATTTTGCGCTCCGGGCAAATTGATGTTGGAGATACTTCCACCTTCACCGCTCATCCAATATTCTTCGCCTACAACCAAAATTACCACATCCGACTCCAAAGCCAGTTTTACAGCTTCGGGAATCAAATCAAGGCCTTTGGGATCAAAACCATCCAATTTCACACCTTCAGCATAATTTATTTCTACCTCAGCACCAACACTTTGCTTTAATCCTTCCAACACTGAAATAACATTTTCGGGTTTGCCCTGCGAATAATTTCCGCCCCACCACGATAGCAAATCCTTTTGTCGGTTAGCAAGTGGTCCAATAACAGCGATTTTTTTTATCGTTTTATTGAATGGTAAAATTTTATTGTCATTTTTTAAAAGCACCATACATTCGCGAGCTGCTTTTCGGGCAAACCATAGATGCTCAGCACACATAAGCGTTTCCTTCTCTCTTTTTGCATCGAAAAATTTATAGGGATTATCAAATAACCCCAATTTGTATTTGGCAATTAAAACTCGTTTTACAGCCTTATCAATGGCTGCAACACTCACTTTGCCGTCTTTTACCAAAGTTTTCAAATGTTTCAAATACAATCCACTGGTCATATCAACATCTACTTCAGCATTTATCGACTGTAGAACGGCTTCTTTTTCGTTGGCCGCTGTTCCAATTTTTACTAAATTACGAACGGTTTCCCAATCGGTTATTAACATACCCTTGAAGCCTAACTCTTTTCTCAGAATATCTTTCAGTAATTTTTGATTGGCAGTGGCAGGTATCCCATCGAATGTTGAATAGGCACACATTACACTTCCAACTCCGGCATCGATAGCCGCTTTAAAGGGCGGCAAATAGATTTCCCTAAGGGTTCGTTCCGAAAAATCGATAATATTGTAATCGCGACCTGCCAATGCTGCACCATATCCGGCAAAGTGCTTTACACAAGCCATTACGTTTTGTCCACTCGACAGGTCTTTGCCCTGAAAACCCCGAACTCTTGCCGCAGCAACTAAACTTGCATAATAAGGATCTTCTCCTGCACCTTCTACTATTCGGCCCCAACGTGGATCATTTGTAATATCAACCATCGGCGCATAGGTCAGGTGAATGCCACCCGCTGACGCTTCTTTGGCAGCAATACTTGCCGATTTCTCAATGGTCTCTAAATTCCAGCTTGCCGATTCTCCGAGAGGTGAGGGGAAAATGGTTTTGTAACCATGAATCACATCCTCTTGGAAAAGAATAGGAATCCCTAAACGTGTTTGCTCAACAGCAATTTTTTGAAGTTGAAGGTTTGTCGCAGCACCATTACTCTTCAGAATACTGCCAACTTCACCTCGTTTAATCATATCACCAAGCGAGTTGGTAGAATTATTTTCATTTACATAAGTTGCCAAATGAAGTTGTCCGATTTTTTCGTCCAGACTCATTTTTTTGATAAGCATATCCACCTTTTTGTCCATCGTAGAAATGTTTTGAGCCGTTAATGATGCAATTGAAAAGCATAACAACATTAAAACCTTCGAAATCTTTACTATCATGCGATTTGTTTTTATTGTTTTAAATCTATATTAAATTCCCTGAAAATTTTCACCAATTCTCCCTTTACAATTATTTCAGTTAGAAGTAGGTATTTGCCTTTTTACTGTAGGCAATCTGATTGTAGTGATGAAATTATCTTTGCCCAGAACATTGAACTATTGTGCTAATTTTTATTCCAATATTAATTGGCAAAAGAATCGTTTTTTAACCTTATCCAAAGCTTCCTTATTCCCTCAATTTTAAATAACAAAATAATGGCCAGGTATGCGGATGTGAGCAATAGCCTTGAAAAGCTTGTCTGAAATCTGGAACTGAAACCCAAAAAGCATACAATCCTTCGCGGTAAAGTGTTGAATTCACCTCGTCGGCAGCAGTCCAATGACCCACCCAATACTCAGGATATTGTTTAGAATAATTTTGGAATGAAAATTTCATCAGCATCGATTCAGCCTCTTTTTTATCAAAAGTAGCAACACCAAGTAATAATGGATATTCCAGCGAAAACCATATTCCACCGTCTTCACCTTCCGGTTTACCTCCCCATAAAGGTTTTTCTCTTGTTCTGGCACCAATCTTTTCAGTTGCTAAAATTTTACCTTTCAAATACTCATAAATCTCTTTTTTCCGTTCAGTTGGCAAATTTGGTATTTGTAATAAATAACCTTGTGGTTCGATACACACATTGTCAACGCCAAATCTTAAATTACTATCCAAATAAGCCCTTGCTGAAAATTTCCTATCACCCAAATCTTTCATATAGGATTTTTCAATAGATTTTCTGTAATTTTCCAAAGCAACGATAAAAGAACTCGTTTCTGGATTACCTGATTGATGAAGTGCATCAATTAGTTTTGGGAATATTGACAAAACCATGGCAGAATTTAGGTGCGATTCGGCAGTGCCCGAATATACATTTGGTGAATATTCGTGAAAAAAACTGTCACTCCAGTCGGAATTCAACATTCTGACCAAACCGTTTGGCCCGATACCCACTTCATCGCGCAGATAAACAAAGTACTTTTTCAATATATTTAAAACTACATCAGTTTTGCCGTATTCGGCAGGATAGTAGGCTACTCTTTCATTTAGAAACCCAAAATCTTTCGTTATTAAAAGATATTCTGAAATGGTGTTAAAGAAAAATAGCTGTTCATCGCTTTCCTTGAAAAGAGAAGGAGGAGTGTATCCGTATCCTGTATTGCCCCGTTTTATTTCCCCATCAACTTCTGAATGTTTGATTACATACCGGATACATGATTTGGCAAGTGGTGGATTGGTATAACAAGCAGGAAGAGCGGCCTGCAAATGATCACGGTTTGAAATGTTATCCCCATAATGATAACTATACACTGTTCCTTGCGGAATAAAGGTTTCCTTATAATAATCGCTATACTTTGCCGATGCCTCCACCATGTGAGCGTTCCATAACATTTCCCGTCTCAATACTTCATTTTTCTCATTCGAAAAATCAGGAAGTTTGCTTTTCCATAAATTCGCATATAACCCGTTCAATGGCATATTGATTTCAGCATCAAGAAATAGATCGTCAACTTGTTTTTGAATATCCGAAAAACGCTTGCTATCTGCAAGTCCAATTACAATATGAAAGGTTTTTGTTTCACCCGGTTTTAGCGAAGTATTAATATCGGCTGATAGGGTATCGTTTTTGGCACTAACCAACGATGAGTTTTTCCCATAACTATTTTTTGAATACATAAACACAGAAGGTGGATTCTGGTCATAAACAAATCGTGCATCCTTATCAGGAAGTGTCAGAAAAGTGTTGGTTGCAAACAATATATCTGCAACAGCCATTTGGTTGTTAGTCTCAATGTGGATTTTGGTATTGTATAAAATTGGCTGCTTTTGTTTGTTGATATACTGTGTACTATTTAGTTTGAAATTTACCAACATTCGCTCGTAATAAGCTAATTCTTGCGTTTTATTCCCTTTATTTTCAAGAACAACAGTCACTACAAACGATGGATTACCGGTATTAATTTGGGGTGATGGTTTCACCGAAACTATTCGGGTACAGCTAATGTTATTCTCTAATTGATACGCATAGCGGGCAAAACCAACACCAAAGCTTTTGGTTACAAGTTTATTGTCTGTAGCAATCGATTGAAGTCCGATTAATTTCTGCTCTTTCTTTGTTTTTTTGTTTTTAATGACAATCGCGGCATCGTTCCAACCATAATTGGGTTGATCTACAGCATTGATTCGCGCCCAAACTCTTTCAGCCGTTAAAAACTGAAAGATTCCACTTGCATGTGTAATCAGAGCCATTCTATAATTTCCCAACAAAAAATAGGGATCTTCAGGTAATCTGGCATCGTTTCCGTCCTTATCCAAAGCATGAAATGGTATTGGCCCAGTGTAACCATAAACAGGCAAACCCTTCGCCGACAAAGACCAACTGCCAATAGAACTGGCAGTCGTATCCTTTTGTGCATACGAAACTGTTGCAAAAAATGCAACAATTATAACAATTGATAATCTATTCATTGATTTAAAATTTAAATGTTATTACTTTTTGACAACAGGTTTTTCTCCCATTACCAACTCAATTTTTCCTCCATTTTCAATATCTTGATGGGTAAACCAGGAATTATTCCATGTTTTCCCATTTATTTTGCAGGATTGAATGTAAATGTTTTTATCCGATGCATTTTTAGATATAATCGTCAACACTTTTCCATTGCCAAGTGTAATGGTTATTTTAGGAAATGAAGAACCTGTTAAGTAATAGATATTTTGACCAGCATTGGGGAAAAATCCTAAGGACGAAAAGACATACCAGCTACTCATGGCACCACTATCTTCATTCTCGTTGTAACCTTCCAGAGTAAATCGTTCTTTCATGAGTCGTCGAATGTAGAAACTGGCAAGATCAGACCTATCGGCATAATGAAATGCATGAACTGCTAAAAATGCCGGCTCATTACCATAATCAATCAGATTATGTTCAAAAGCATACTGCAATTTTTTAGCAAATAATTCCTTTCCTCCTGATAGTTCTACCAATTTCTCGAACTGATGAGGTGTAAAATAGGAATAAGTCCACGAACTACCTTCGTAAAAATAATCTTTCCAAGAGCCCCAGTTCTTTTTAAGGTTGATGGGTATAAAACCTTCATTTAATTTTTTAGGTGCAATAAATCCTTTAAAACCATCGCTTTCAGCTTCCGGGTTCCAAAGATTTACCCATTGGCCACTACGGTTCAGGTATTTTTGGTAATCGGCTTCAGTACCTAACTTTTTTGCCATTTGCGCGGCACAAAAATCATTGTAAGCATATTCCAATGTTACGGAACAACTCATTTTTCCAGCAGGTATCCAGCCCAATTCTTTGTACATTTTACTGCTGTCAGCTTTGCCGTAACTTATGCCATTTCGCTCGTTATCAGCATTGTGCTTCATAAGTTTGTAGGCTTCATTCCAATCTACTCCTTTTATACCTTTCACATAAGCATCGGCTATAATATTGTCAATATTATTTCCACCTTGCTCCGCAAGCATATCATTACCTGCAACATACGCATCTTTTACTCTGCCATTTTTTTTCAATCGAGCTATAAATGAATTTATCGTACCACTCACCATGTCGGGATTTAGCAAAACTTTCAGCGGATAAAGCGTACGCCATGTGTCCCAAACAGCCAAATGATCATCCCACACGGGTACATCTTTATCAAAACCAATCATGTCGTTGGTTTTGTCTCTTGGCATTATCGAACTATGATACAAGGCGGTATAAAAAATCTGTTTTTCAGATTCAGAGTCACCTTCCACTTTAATTTTCCCCAATTCTTTGTTCCATATCTTTCTTGCATTTTCAATCACCTTGTTGTAATCCCATGCAGGAATTTCAGCACATAACCTTGCTGTAGCTTGTTCTATACTTTTCATCGAAACGGCAACTTTCATATAAACTGCTTCCTTTTCGGTGGTTGAGAACTGAACATAAGCTCCAATGCGGTCTTCCACTTTTTTGGCATTTTCAGCTAATTGTTCCTGATTTATTTTTCCGTTTATAAAAGTCCCTTTGCTTTGAGGTGCTTTACTCAACCTAATGCAAAAGAATATTTTATAAGGGCCGTTCGAAAAACCACCAGTATAATTTCCAAACCCCTTCAGTTCGGTACCATCCGGATTTGAAAACGTAACTTCTCCGCCTAAAAAATTTCCACCTTTGCTCTTCATAACTGTGGCTATATCGGTAATATTATGACTAACATCGAGCAATAGATTGGCTTTATCCGATTTCGGGAAAGTAAACCGATAAATAGCTGAGTGTAATGTTGGTGCAATATCTGTTTTTATGCCATAACGGCTCAACAAAACTGAATATTGAAATGGCGTGGCGGTCTCATTGGCTTTTGGCGAATCATGTTCGGTTTCGCCAATAGCCAATCCAAGTTGAGGTGAAATAAAAACTTGTCCGTATTTTCCCCAGCCTGTGCCACTTACGTGCAATTGTCCAAAGCCTCGAATGGGTTGCCCCATTACATAACCATCCATATCCCACTTAATATCGCCGGGTGCTGTTTGAGGACTTGGGCTTATGTTGCCTTGTGGTAATTGCGGTCCCAAAATACAACTACTGTTTTTATCTCTTATGCCAATAAAATTATCGACATAATCAACAGGTTGTTTTGTCAATTTCTGAGAAAAAAGATTGGTTGCTAGCAGCAAAAAGAAAGTTGCTGCAAAAGCGGGTGATTTTCTAAATTTCATATATTATCTTATTTATTTAATCCGCTCACTATAAATTTTTCTGTTTTATTCAATCCATTATCAGTAAGTAGCTTACACAGATAAACCCCGTTTTTTAGGGGTTTTATATCTATTTCAAACGTATTTTCACCATTTACATTATTTGATAATTTGTGGAATAAAAGAATACGCCCACTTAAATCCAACAACTGAATACTTGTTACAGCATTCTCATTTAACTGATAAGCAATCTTCAAAGTGTTGATGGCAGGATTTGGATAAACTAAAAGCGAAATGTTATTCGTTGTAATATCGTTAATACTGGTAGGTGCAAAGTATTCAAAAGCACCCAAATCAGGATTCGCATCACGTGGTAAAGCGTAAAAATCAGTATCGGCTATAAGAGTACCAGTTGTTTTATTGATTGCCGGCGAGTTTGGCTTTAGTCTAAAATCGAGATTGGCAACATCAACAAATTGTGGATCCTGGTTAATGGTATTCGTAATAGTTGTTTGTGCAGAAAATGACCCGTTTGATCCATAGAATATATTATTATCTATCGTAACAGGGAAGTCTTGTGAAGTGTTGCTTTTGATTTGCATTGGGCAGTTACTAACAATATTATTCCTGATTCTAAAACCGTAATTAACAGGATTTGAGCCTTCTATAAGAATTCCGGAATTTTCATAACTACCTTTCCAACCGCAATTATAAATTGTATTTTGGTAAATATCAATGTCTTGTAGTGGACCATTATTCTGGTATCCGGCTATACGAATTCCAACTTTGTCAATATTGTAAACCAGGTTGTTATACACTTTTACGCCATTGGCTATTCCACCTTCTTCGC
>JBBQMQ010000155.1:0-9016 GCA_038329115.1 Bacteroidales bacterium | reverse complement strand
CACCATTCGATTTGATTTTCAGACGTTTTATACCCAAAAGATGGACTGTAAAACGAACCGAACGATTTGAAATGAGAGTTTCAGGTTATAATAAACTTATGGATGTTCCTTATCTCTCGGGATGTTTTATGTTTCTACGAGTGGACGCAATTAAAAAAGCAGGAATGTTTGACGAGCGATTTTTCATGTATCCCGAAGATATAGACCTGACAAGAAGGATTCACAGCAAATTCAGAACCGTTTTTTATCCGGAAGTCAACATCGTTCATCATCATGCTCAAAGCTCTTATTTGAACTTGAAAATGCTTTCTATTCATATTTTGAATATGATAAAGTATTTCAATAAATGGGGTTGGATTTTTGATAAAGAGCGACGAAAAATAAACAGGGAAACGTTGAAACAATTTAAATAAAATTTCTCTGTCCTCTTGTAAATTGTAACTAATAAATAAAAAGACATATGAATTTTAGCTTAATACAAATTACAAGTGCCTTTATGGTTCTTTTTGCTATAATTGATATTCTGGGATCAATTCCTATTATCCTGAATATCAAACGCAAAGGACAAGCTGTTCATTCATTTCGGGCAAGTGCAATTGCATTAGTAATTTTAATTGGATTTCTGTTTGGTGGTGAAGGAGTACTTCATTTATTTAATGTTGATATTCAATCATTTGCAGTTGCCGGTGCTTTAATCATTTTTATTTTTGCTTTGGAAATGGTCTTAGACATTGAAATTTTCAGAAATCATGGTCCTGAAGGCGGCTCATCCATTGTTCCTATTGCTTTTCCGCTAATAGCCGGTCCGGGTTCCTTTACAACTTTACTTGCTTTAAGAGCAGAATATGCAACTGAAAATATAATCATTGCTCTGATATTAAATATGTTATTCGTGTTCTTTGTATTAAAATCCACTTCGAAAATAGAAAAAATAATTGGAGAAGGTGGGATTTATATACTTCGAAAATTTTTTGGAATAATTCTGTTGGCAATTGCAGTAAAATTATTTACAACGAATATAGGGTCACTTCTCTAAATTTAATTTTTTCTTAAATAAAGGTGATAACTTCCTTTCTTATAAAATGTGAAATCACTCAAATTGTAACCCAAATCTTTCACTGTTTGATTTCCGCGATTGGACAAAAGTGGAAAAACTACAACTAACTTCACTATATTTTTATTAGATAATTTATAGAAGTTCAATTTTTCGCCCCCTATTGTATTTCCAAAATCTTTAATTAAACCCTTTTCAAAATTATTCATATTCGGCTGAATAATAGGACAAGTATATAATTTTTTTAATCCTGCAGTACAATTCAGGTATCGTCTGAATGAAAAAGTTCTTTCAAAATCAGTTACAGGGTCTGCAATAAAAAGAATTGTTTCTGTTGAATCTGCATTCTCGATTATAAAAGAAAAAACTTCGTTTACATTACGACCTTCTTCTGTAAATATTTTGGCTTCCTCTGATTCCTTAACAACCCTGGGAAGCAGCATAAAAGAGATTAACAAAATTTCAAATACAAAATATACTTTTAAATATTTAATGTCGAATTTAAAAATTATAATTTGTCTAATACTATTTAACGAATATATCAACATTAAAGCCCATCCTAGTATTCCCGGAAGAAAATATCGTTCAAAAATACCTGATTTCCCATAAATGTACACTTGGGGCAAAACAATGGCTAATACTATGATAAATAAAAAAAAATGATTTAAAAGTGTTTTTTCTTTATTATATTTTACAAAATAATTAGTGACACACGATATTAAAAAGAATAGTAAGCTTATTAAACCAATTTTACCGCTAAAAAAAAGAGTTGTGAATGCGTTTAAATATGATCTAAATTCAACCCCTTTAATACCTGCATAGCCTAAACTTTCAGTATTTACATTTTTTAAAACAAAAGTCAATGAACTAATAAAAATGATAATCAAAATGCTGAATTCTACCAAATGCTTACTTATAATTGTTTTCCAATTTTGCATTTCATTCTTAGTAAGTTCAAGGAAAAAGTAAATTAAAATTATTGCAGGAGTGAGTAGTAAAAAACTTTCTTTGCACAATAACGTCAATGATGAGAAAACAACAAATAGAATTTGAAAAATATATTTTCGGTTTTCCGATTTTACTGCATATACCATTGAAATTAAGGTTAGCGATAAATACCACATCCCAATAGATTCATTAGGTCCTAATCTCCATAAAATAGCTGATTGGTGACCTATAAAAGCAATTAAAGGAAAAGCAACTGATTCAATAACATTGAAACCTATTTTACGTAAGCTTAGAAAGAGAAAAAATGCAATTAAAACCATTAAAATTGCATGATAAATTGAAATTAAAAAGAAATTTCCATGAAATAAAGTATCAACGATTACATTATCAGCCATGTACATAGGTCTGAATCTTCCTCCTAAATCATTTTTCACCCATGTAGTTAATACCTTGGCAACATTTCCATTTGCATCGGATACGTCTTTATTTATTTGAACAACTTCGTGGTTATCAACAAAATGAAAACCTGAAGATAATGTTCCATTCAGTCCAAGAAAAGCAAATAGAACAATTGCAAAAGAGCTTAAAACTATTGCTCTTAATGAAAATTCTTTTTTATCCATTTCAAAAAATATTATTTCGTTTTATTAGTTACAAAGATAGTGAAATTTGATTGTTAACTGAAATGGTTCAAATCATTTTTTTATATCATAAAAAAAGCTTGTTCAGCAATGAACAAGCTTTTTTAAACTGATTCCAAATTTTAATATTCAAATCTTCCGAATTCACTTACAATCAATAATTCCTTTTTGTCGGAAGCTTCACAACGACCTACTACTTGAGCATCGATATTAAATGATTTAGATATTTCAATTACTTGTTGAGCATATTCTGCCGGCAAATAAACTTCCAGTCGATGTCCCATATTGAAAACTTTGTACATTTCCTTCCAATCTGTTCCGGATTCTTTTTGAATTAATTGGAATAATGGTGGAACCGGAAACAAATTATCCTTTACAACTTTCAGGTTATCAATAAAATGCAAAATTTTTGTTTGTGCACCACCCGAACAATGAACCATTCCATGAATGTGTGGACGAAGTTCTGCTAATAACTTTTTCACAACAGGAGCGTATGTTCGGGTTGGTGAAAGTACCAGTTTTCCGACATTAATTCCCAATTCTACAATTTCATCAGTCAATTTACACGAGCCGGAATAAGCAAGATTCTGCGGTATATCTGCATTATAACTTTCGGGATATTTTGCGGACAGATAATTAGCAAAAACATCATGACGGGCAGAAGTTAACCCATTACTACCCATACCGCCGTTATATTCTTTTTCATAAGTCGCCTGACCACTTGACGAAAGACCTACAATCACATCTCCGGCTTTAATATTCCCATTGTCAATCACATCTGCACGTTTCATTCTGCAAGTCACTGTACTATCAACAATTATTGTTCTAACCAAATCACCAACATCAGCGGTTTCGCCACCGGTTGGGTAAATTCTTACACCCATTTTGGCTAATTCTTCCACCAATTCATTTGTTCCGTTTATGATGGCCGAAATAACTTCACCTGGAATTCTGTTTTTATTTCTGCCAATGGTTGAAGACAAAAGTATATTATCAGTGACTCCAACACACAACAAATCATCAATATTCATTATCAAAGCATCCTGAGCAATACCTTTCCACACCGAAATATCTCCGGTTTCTTTCCAATAAACATAGGCCAAGGCAGATTTTGTTCCTGCTCCGTCTGCATGCATTATATTACAATAATCAGGATCGTTTCCTAAAAAATCAGGAATTATTTTACAAAATGCATTGGGATATAGCCCTTTGTCAATATTCTTAATTGCATTATGTACATCTTCCTTTGAAGCTGAAACTCCCCGTAAATTATATCGACCCCCAACCCCTAAAGGGGAGTTGAAGTTAGTTTCTTCTATATTGTTTTCTTTTTTCATTTTTTCAATAATTATTTGTAGCTCTTTCGATAAATGGGTAAACATATTACTATAACTTATTTTCTTAAGGCAATAAACTGCTATTCATTTCACTTCTTATAATTTGCAACACATTCTCAATATCATTAAATACCTGTTCATTTGTAAATCTTACAACTTTAAGTCCTAATTCCAACCCCTAAAGTGGAGTCTACCCCTAACCCCTGAAGGGGAAATAAGTTAGTATCGTCTAATATATTTTCATCATTTTTCATTCATCGATTTCATTCATCAATTCTTTTAAATAATCAGAAGTAAAATCTCTTACTCCCCGCCATTTATCACGATTCTTTTATCGGGAGGGGCTAGGGGTTATCTCTCTTACTCCCCTTTAGGGGCTGGGGGTTAACTATCTACCGGAATTTAAAATCATTTTCTTTATTTTCTGATTGAATTTATCTTCTTTTAAAAGTTGTTCCAATGTTATGTGCATACGATAGCACCAAAAATTTCTTGGATTACTTGGCACATTAATTCGCTCAGCAAAAGGATGTTCAAGACACAATTTAGATTCCAGCGCCATCCAATCCTGCCAGGGAAGAATGATTAACATTGCGTTTGAATCCAAATGTTGTTCAACAATTCGTTCGGCAATCCAACTTGTGCAAACCGGAGGAATCGGTCCTTGTAATCCTAAAGCACGATTATAGAATCGTTGTGTCAATTCAGGATCTTCTTCCCACCAGGCACGAATCGGATTCATATCGTGGGTAGAAGTGGTGCAAACCGAACGGTAAGGAGCATCTGCCGGCATGGCAAATTCCGCATTGGTTTTCTTTGGCATTCGTTGAATTTCCAGGCTTAAAATCTCCAGTGAGTTCATTACGGACGGTACAGAATCAGGCACCATACCCAAGTCTTCACCACAAACCAGCATATTTGTTGCCGAAATTAAAGCCGGTAATTTCTTCATTGCCTGCTGTTTCCAAAATTCCGTATGTCGATGATAAAAATAATCAACATAAATCCGGTCGAGTATACGACGGGTTTCATCAGGCAAATCACGGAAAGTCGCAGAATTATGTATCGAAATTCGGGGATGGAATTTCTCGGAATCATGTAAATCCCTCACAAAAAGAACTTCACAATGTAGCATATACAATCCGTCACGAATCAGCACTTCTTTGTTTCCAAAGTTATAATCCAGCGATGCAAAATGGGACTCAACTTTTTTCTGTGTATTGTATTCTGGTTTGAATTTATAATTCTGCCAACCATCAGGCAACAAATATTCACGAATTACATCATCCGTATATTTTCCAAAAGTTGCGTAAAGAACATGCTCTTTCAGATATGGCTTCAGAAAGCGGTTCTCATCCCACCAAAGTCCTTTTGCTTCAAGTTCGTTGCGAGAGAATGGTAAAGCCGGTTGGAAACTTCCGGTTAATCCCCAAACTGCATCTACCGGAATTCCCCATATTCTGAAAAATCCAAGTATATGATCGATGCGATATGCATCAAAATATTCTGAAAGTTTGTGAAAGCGTTTTTTCCACCATTGATAGCCATCTTTTTCCATCAATTCCCAATTGTAAGTCGGGAAACCCCAATTCTGCCCGGTAGCCGAAAAATCATCGGGTGGCGCTCCTGCTTGCATGTTGGTATTAAATAACTCCGGCTCAACCCATGCGTCAACACTTCGGGGACTAACACCAATAGGAATATCGCCTTTTATTGCAATTCCATTTGAACGTGCATAATCATGAACTTCTACCAACTGTTTATGCAAATGGTATTGCAAAAAATAATAAATAGCGATTTCATCATAATGTGGTAATTCAGTTGAAGTTAATACTTCAACTTCTGATTTATTGTAATGACTGTATTCAGTCCATTTACTGAACTCGGGAGTCCCATTTAAATCGCGCAAATAAGAAAAAGCTGCATAAGGCACCAACCATTCTTTATTTGACTCAAAAAACGTAGTATACTCTTCTGAAGCAAATACTGATTGACTTTCCTGAGGATATATCATTTTAAAAAACTCCCATTTCGCATTCATCACATTTTGATAATCCGAAAATGTTTTTGCATTCAATTCTTTTTTTATTGAATTGAAATAGTCTTTTTGCTTTTTGGTTTTTAATTTTCCAACATCTTCAAGATGTAAATAAATTGGATGTAAAGCATATACCGAAACCGCATTGTAAGGATACGAATCGTAATTGGTATGAAATAAAATTGTATCGTTAATTGGCAGAGTTTGAATAATACTTTGCCCGGTTTTTTTTGCCCAATCCACCATTTTCTTCAAATCGTTGAATTCACCAATTCCAAATCCATCTTCACTTCGAAGCGAAAAAACCGGTATTGCAACTCCTGCAGCTTTCCAGGAAGGAATTGTACGAATAAAATGTTCGTCATTAACAAAAGTCAATGCGCTCTTGCCGGCACTTTGAATCAGCCTGTTAGGTCCACCACCCCACGCCAGTACTTCATCAGTTTCATTATCAACAATTAAATACTTGTATTCCAATGGGAAATTAATTTTTCCGGCATCGAAAGCAATACTCCATATTGGGAACTGAGATTCATCGAGTCTTACTTTTTTGGTCACATCCCAATTTCCGAGAGCTTCCTGATTTCCAACTATTGCAAAATGTCTGTTTGGTTCCATTTGCGGACAATTTATTCGCAAAATATGGTTCTTACTTTTATCAATCCCAATTGATTGAACAGGTTCACGTTTAAAAAAACAATCGGTAAAAGCAGCAGTCAGAAACGGACTATCACCACTTGGAGCGCGCCAATAATCCAGTATTTTAATTTCACTTTTTGATATCGGAATCGTAATATTCCGTATATCACCATATTCATAATTAAATGATTTATCAGGATTTAGAATGGCATATTGATATGAAATATTTCTTACATCAGCATCCAATGAAATTTCAATTGTCCATTCCAGATTTTTATTACATTGCATAACAAAGCCATCTGATTCTGCCTTTGAAATCTTATCCAAAGTATGTAACTTTAGATAAAGCGATTGTCCCCAACCGGTTATATAATGAATTTTAAATTGAATTTTCATAATCATTCGTAAATGTATTTCGGTACAAATTTACAAAAATAATATACACTAAAAAAGCTGATTTGAATTACATTGAAAAGAAAGAGCGCAAACGATTGAAAAAAGAGAAACCTTCTCAGTTGCCGTTAGACAAAACTAAGAAGGTTTTTTTGAGGTACCTGGCGGATTCGAACCGCCGTAATCGGTTTTGCAGACCGGTGCCTAGCCACTCGGCCAAGGTACCTTGTTTTGGGACTGCAAAGATAGTATAATTTCGGTTCAATCCAAAGCTTTTCTGCAAAATTGCTTAAATTTCAGATTGACAGTTACTTAATTGTTATTCCGGTTATTGCGATTTCGCATGGGGTGATCAGGAAGATTTTGCAATAATTTACGTTTAAATTCTCGTTCAGCTTTATAATATTTAAATAATGTCTCCCCTGTAAGAAGTTTTCGGAGTTTCAGATGATAACTTTTAAAGATCTGACCCTGAATGTATTCATTTTCAGCATATCGATCATTCATCCCGGCATAATCCGGTTTCAAGTTCTTATCGTTATGAAGATTTGATTTGAAAAATTCTCTATTTTTTTCGTGTTGACTCCAGATGGCTTTTTCATATTCCATAAAAACAGGTTTTACAAGTTCGATTTCGCTGGGCGACAATTCAGCCTGCTCTACCAAATATTGCCATTTTTTTTGGTGCAGTTCCTCTACTTTGGGATTTTTGAAATTTCCCTGAGCATTTAAAAGGGCAGATAACATGATGATTATCAGCAATATTGAGTTTCTAAACGTTTTCATAAGATCATGTTTATTAATGTGTTACTTTAATATTTTTTAGTTTGCCGGTTCATCCACATAATAATCGACAAGTGAAGATTCATCAACCTGAGACAAAACATAAGATTCGTAATTCTCCTCTTTGGTGGTGGCATTGCTTTTATTTACAGAGTAAAAAATCTGTACGGCAAGCAAAATTCCGACCAATGAAGCTGCAATGTACATCCATGGCTTCAGAAATTTCCTGGAAGAATTACTTTTGAGCATTATTTTCTCATCCATTTGCTGAGCGAAATTTTCGAAATAATTTTCTGGAACTTCAAAAGGAAGTTTATTTCCCGCATCATTGAGTGATATATTTTTCTTTGTTTTCATACTGTTTGGTTTGACTGATTATTTGCGCTTAGGTTTAATGATTGTGATTCTTTTATGAATAAAAATTTTGAAATCAATTGATTACATAAAGCTAAATTTAATCCTCCTCTTCGTCAAAATACTTTTCAATTTTTTTCACGGCGTGATGATAAGATGCCTTTAAAGCTCCAACAGAAGTTCCTAATATTGCCTCCAGTTGCTCGTAAGTAATATCTTCAAAATATTTCATATTGAACACTAATCGTTGCTTTTCGGGCAAAGTCAGGATGGCTTTTTGCAATTTTAATTGAATTTCATTTCCATTAAAGTAATTATCAGCTTTTAAATTCTGAAGTAATGTATCTTCTATATCCTCCAGTGAGTTTATATTCCGCATTCTTTTATTTGCCAAAAAAGTCAACGTTTCGTTCGTTGCTATTTTATACAACCAAGTAGAAAGTTGAGAGTCACCTCTGAAGCCATCTAATCCGTTCCATGCTTTCATAAACGTATTTTGAAGTACGTCATTAGCATCGTCGTGCGACAAAACCATTTTTCTGATATGCCAATAAAGTCGTTCCTGATATTCACGAACGACCTTTGTAAAAGCATCTGCACGTTTGTGCGGTTCACTCAGTTGATTTTGCAGCTCTTCTTCGATTGCATTCATATACTATTTCAGGCTACTGCACACCAGCGTCTGAATTCTTTTTATTTTGTTGTTTTGACTATTTCAAGCCCTGATGGTTTAAAATGATTCATTTTTTTATTGATCCAAAGCAACTATTTAATTCACTCTGGTGATATCAGTGCGACCGGCAAAAAAACGAATAATATTCTGAGATGC
>JBBQMQ010000154.1:0-9025 GCA_038329115.1 Bacteroidales bacterium | reverse complement strand
ACCTTTTGCATTTGCTTTTGGTTCTGTTGGATTCGAATCTGTAGCAGGCAAAGAAGGGACAACTTCACTTATTTGAACTTCAGGAACCACTTCTTTTGCAACAACAGGTTTTTTCTCTGTCTGTTTCAATTCGGACGAAGCCGGTAGAACTTGTTTAGCAGGAGCCTTTTCACGTTGCTTTTGAGCAATGTTTTGGTTAATAGCAGCCTTTTGTTCGGGATCCTTTTTTACAGGAACACGAAGTCGTTTTTTTCTGTCATTTTCCAAATTTTCAATGGAGATTGTTTTTCGTTGAGCATTAACAACCGCTTGCTGGTCGAGAACGTCATAAACAAGTTTGTCTTTGGTAGTTGAATTAGATACTTTTAAACCTAATTCTGTAGCGATATCCTTTAATTCGGATAGTTCTTTTGCATTCAATTGCAGAATGTTGTAATTACTCATAAAGTGATGAATAGACGTTTGTAGGGGAATATTCTCCTTTCGGAAAAAATAAACGTTTTTGTGAATGTTTTATATTGATTGTTGAAATAAAAGCAGGTTTGCTTTTATGATTTGAAAACGTTGCAAATTTAATACTTAATATCCGAATGTGCAACAACAAATCGTATTTTTATAAAATTATTATAACAATATGTCGCAACTAAAGTTTAATACATTGTTTTAATCCTTCATTAAATAAAAATACTAATATTTAAATTGCTAAATATCAGTATCTTTATTCTATTTTACTATTTTTTTGCTTCTGAAACCAAATAACTTAATATTATTGCTTTCTGTTCGTCGGTTATTTTAGCCCTTTTCTGCATTTTATCCACCCATCCCGGCCATTGTTGAGCCGTGTGTTTAGCAGGATCTTTTAATTTGTGACATTTTACACAACTGGCTTCATATAAACTCTTTCCAACAATCAATTTATCAATATTTTGCTTAACCGAATCATTTTGATTTGTTGCCAGTATAGCACCGGAAAAACCAAATGACATCATTGTGGCAATGAATATAGTACGCTTTGTTTTCATATCAATAAAATTCTATTTGAACTTAAAAAAATGGGCTACAGAAAAGTTCAGATTTTACTTTCAGTCATTTAACAAGACAAAGCGGAAAATTGTTCATTGACATTAAAAATAAATTTACAGGTTACAAATACGGATTATTGACTTTCTCGTATCCGATTGTAGTAGAAGGACCATGACCACTATAAACCACCGTTAAATCGGGTAGAGGAAGGAGTTTTCGGGTGATGGACAATATTAAAGTAGCATAATCGCCTTTTACAAGATCGGTTCGGCCTATGGAACCTCTGAATAATACATCGCCCGAAAATAAGACTTCATCTTTCTCGGAATAAAAAGCCATGCTTCCGGGAGAATGTCCGGGGACATGAATAGCTTTTAATGTTGAATTTCCAAAATTTATTTCCTGATTTTCAATAATATAATTACCAAGAGGCTGTGCTTCTTCGTCCATTGGAAAGCCAAACGCCTTTGCCTTTGAAATGACATCTTCCAACAAAAATTCATCTTCAACGCAGGCTTCCGGTTTCAATCCAAACGTTTCATAGAGAAAACGATTTCCGAATTGATGATCGAGATGCAAATGTGTATTAATTATCCGCTTAAGGGTTAACTTATTATCTTCAATAAATTTCTTCAATTGTTGTTTTTCGGGTTCGAAAATGCAACCTGCGTCAACTACAACTGCTTCATTGGTTTCATCGTACAGTAAATAAGTGTTTTCCTGAAAAGGATTGAATGTGAATGTTTTTATTGTCATTTTTTGGGGATTGGTTAATCTGTTAATTGGTTAATTACTACAAGGGAACATAAACCGCTTTCTTGGTTTTAAAATATTCTTCATCGAAATAGTCACTTACTTCATACATTTCTTCTATGTTTTTAAATGGCAGTACTTCATGTTGTAATTCACCACCTTTCAAACAAATAAGTCCGTTAGGAAGGGCATTCTTTTGTTTTTTGCTGATATTCTTTTGTACAAGTTTAACCAAGTCACTCAGAGGCATCACCGCACGGCTTACCACAAAGTCATATTTGTCTTTTTCTTCCTGAATTCGCTGGTGTTTTAAAGTAATGTTTTTTAAACCTATAGCATTTGAAACCTCAACTCCTACTTTAATTTTTTTACCAATAGAATCAATCAATACAAACTGAACTTCAGGAAATAAAATAGCCAGCGGAATGCCCGGAAAACCACCACCGGTTCCCACATCCAAAACGACTGTACCCGGTTGAAAATGAATAATTTCAGCCACAACCAGCGAATGTAATACATGATGCTCGTAAAGGTTTTCAATATCCTTGCGTGATATCACATTTATTTTCGCATTCCAATCGGCATACAATGCATAAAGTGCTTCAAATTGTGATTTTTGAGTAGGAGTGAGGTTGGGAAAATATTTCAGAATCTGTTCCATAAACTTATTTTGGTTGCAAAGTTAAGTGTTTTTTTTTATTTAATGATTGTCTTTCTGCTGTCTATACTAAAATGCTGACAGATATTGTATTATATCTTAAAAAATAATGCAAATGTTATAAGTTTATAAGAGCGTATTCGCTAATCCTTTACTTTTTACTATCTTTGCGCTCCGTTTTAATTTGATAATTTTATAATTCAGTAAGGTTATTGTGTGACTATTAACCCAATAACTCATAACACGTAACAAAAAAGATATGAAAGCTTATGTATTTCCCGGTCAGGGTGCTCAATTTGTTGGTATGGGCAAAGATTTGTATGAACAATCGCCTATGGCAAAAGAATATTTCGAGAAAGCAAATGAAATTCTTGGATACCGCATTACCGATTTAATGTTCGAAGGAACTCCGGAAGATTTGAAGCAAACCAAAGTTACCCAACCAGCCGTATTTCTGCATTCAGTGATTTCTGCTTTGGTATTGGGTGAAGATTTTAAACCGGAAATGGTTGCCGGTCACTCTTTGGGTGAGTTTTCTGCATTAGTTGCTGCCGGTGCTTTATCGTTTGAAGATGGATTAAGACTTGTTTTGGCACGTGCGTTGGCCATGCAGAAAGCCTGTGAAATTGAACCTTCAACCATGGCTGCCGTTCTTGGTTTGAGCGACGAAGCAGTTGAAGAAGTTTGCGACAGCATTAAAGACATGGTGGTAGTTCCTGCCAACTATAACTGTCCCGGACAATTGGTTATTTCGGGTTCAATTGAAGGAATTGACAAAGCTTGTGAGTTATTGAAAGAAAAAGGAGCGAAACGTGCGCTGAAACTTCCTGTGGGTGGTGCTTTCCACTCTCCGTTGATGCAACCAGCCAGCGAAGAATTACAAGCCGCCATAAATGCTACAACCTTTTCAACACCGGTTTGCCCTGTTTATCAAAATGTTAATGCTTATCCACAAACGGAAGCTGAAGCTATTAAACAAAACCTGATTGATCAGTTAACTGCACCGGTACGCTGGACACAAACGGTGAAAAACATGGTAACCGATGGTGCTAGCGAATTTTTCGAACTCGGACCCGGTGATGTATTGAAAGGTTTGGTAAAAAAAATCAGTCCTGAAGTTACAATTGGAAATTGATAATTTACGTATGAATTTATAACTGAAGATGCAGGGATTCAATTCTTTGCATCTTTTTTTAATGGTAGGTTTAAGATTAGAGTTTTTTTTGTACTTTTGCTTTCTATTGAAAATCGAGAATTAAAGAATTTCAAATTATTTAATTATGTATAGAACACACACTTGCGGCGAATTACGCCTAACACATGTCGGACAACAAACCACCTTATCCGGTTGGGTTCAACGCACCCGCAGAATGGGCGGAATGACTTTTGTTGATATTCGCGACCGTTACGGAATAACGCAATTGGTATTGAATCAGGATATTAATGCCGTTTTATGGGAAGTTGCCAATAAATTAGGGCGTGAATATGTTATTCAGGTAAATGGTGTTGTTGCTGAACGCAGCAGCAAAAATGCTAATATGGAAACTGGCGACATAGAAATTATGGTTTCTGAACTCAGCATTTTAAACGAATCAAAAACACCACCTTTTACCGTCGAGGAAAATACAGATGGTGGCGATGATATTCGCATGAAATACCGTTATTTGGATTTGCGCCGTGCCAATGTCCGTCAAAATCTGGAGTTACGCCACCGCATAACCTTTGAAACACGTCGTTATTTGGATCAAATGAACTTTCTGGAAGTGGAAACGCCAATTCTAATTGGTTCTACACCCGAAGGAGCTCGTGACTTTGTGGTTCCATCGCGTATGAATCCCGGTGAATTCTATGCATTACCACAATCGCCACAGCTTTTTAAACAATTGCTTATGGTGTCCGGATTCGACCGTTACTTCCAGATTGCCAAGTGCTTTCGCGATGAAGATTTGCGTGCCGATCGTCAACCTGAGTTTACGCAAATTGATTGCGAGATGTCATTTGTAGAACAGGAAGATGTGCTGGATCTTTTTGAAGGCATGATGAAGCATTTGTTCAAATTCGTGAAAGATATTGACTTTACGGAACCGTTTCCACGTATGACATGGGCCGATGGAATGAAATACTACGGTTCTGATAAACCTGATATTCGCTTCGATATGAAGTTTGTGGAGCTGAAAGAAGCCGTTTCGGGTCGTGATTTTGTCGTTTTTGACAGTGCTGAGTATGTAGGTGGTATTTGTGTCACTGGATGCGCCGGATATACCCGCAAACAACTGGATGAACTGACCGATTTTGTTAAACGTCCGCAAATAGGAGCGAAGGGTCTTGTTTATATTCGATGTGAAGCTGATGGTACCTTTAAATCTTCTGTTGATAAATTCTATACTTCGGATGACTTAAAAAACATTGCAAGCTTGTTTAATGCAAAAGCCGGCGATTTGATTTTGATTTTAGCCGGGGATAAACGAAAGACTCAGAAAGCCTTATGCGAATTACGACTGGAAATAGGAGCGAAGCTAGGTCTTCGAAATAAAGATGTATTTGCTCCTCTCTGGATTATCGACTTTCCACTCTTTGAATGGGACGAAGAAACACAGCGCTATTATGCTACACATCACCCTTTTACATCTCCAAATCTGGACGATGTTCCGTTACTGGATACTAATCCGGGAGAAGTGCGGGCGACGGCTTACGACATGGTTATTAATGGGGTGGAATTAGGTGGTGGATCCATCCGTATTCACGATAGTGAGTTGCAAAACCGCATGTTCGAACTGCTTGGATTTACAAAGGAGAAAGCACAGGCACAGTTTGGATTCCTGATGAGTGCATTCCAGTACGGAGCACCACCACACGGGGGACTGGCATTCGGTCTGGACAGGTTGGTTTCGTTATTTGCCGGACTTGATAGTATCCGCGATTGTATTGCTTTTCCTAAAAATAATTCCGGTCGTGATGTTATGGCAGATTCTCCATCAACTATTGATCAATCACAATTGGATGAACTGAATCTGATAATCGATATTAAAGATAAAGTCTGAAATAAATAATAAAAGAGTATAAATGGCAATGGTTCGTTATAAATTCATTCAATTTGCTTATATGCAGAATTTTAATCTTCAGTTTTTATATAAGTAATTATCTTAAAATCAAAAAAAAATAAACGCAAAGACGCAAAGTAATTCATCTTGCAATTACATGACAAACAGATATTTAAAAAAGGACGCAAAGAGAAAAACTTAAAAGTTTTTCATCCGCTTCTCGGATTGTTCCATTCGCGGCTTTGCAACTTAGCGACTTTGCGTTCAAAATAAATTTTTTATAACGAACCATTGAATGGAGCAGCAGGATTTTATTCTGCTGCTTTTTATTTGGCTTTGCGTGAAGAGGTGTTCATTATTCAGGATTTACTATTATACATAATATAAATTATAAGATATTCTATCAATCAATTGAATGAACTTATTAAAAGCTTCATTTGTGAATTAAGTTCTTCATAATAAATAACATATACTTTATTCATATCCAAGACTTTCACTGAGAATTACATGTTTTAATTCGAATTGACTATTTAGTGAGAAAAGATCACTTATTTTAATATGGAAGAAAAGGTAAACTGAAATTACCAATATAAAATTATGGCGTTGAAGTAAATTTGTCACTTCTTCTCTACTTCTTTGATTAATGCATTAATTATTTAACTTAAAATAAATATGTATTATTTTTGTCCAATTTTTGACAGAAAATAGCTAAATTTTTCTAACTTTGTTGCTTTAAAACCTTTAAACTAAAGAAAGATGAAGTTGTACACTTCGGTTTTGATCATTTTGTTATTAATGATAGCAATTCCGGATATTTTTTTCTATCTGAAACTGAAAAGAAAGGATCAGAAAAAAATTTATATCATTTTCCATTTAATCCCTGCCCTCCTCTTCAGCGGCATGTTTTTCTATATTAAATTCGGGTTGGAAATGTCGCATAATTTCCGTGTAGTAGGTGAAATTATGTGGTTGTATTTCTTTTTTCTGGTTATTTATATCAGTAAAATACTGCATATTATCTTTTATTTTCTGAACTATCTGTTTAAACTCGTTTTTCATCACGATGATATTTATTTTAATTATATCCGAATTATACTCACCGTATTAGTTATTGGTTTTATGGCTGTAAGTGCGTACATCACTCCGCGAAATTATGATGTAACAAACGTCAGTATTGAGATACCGAAACTTCCGGCTTCATTTGACGGATATAAAATGGTACTGATCTCAGATGCACATCTTGGAAGCTGGAATAAAAAATTCGGAAAGATTAAGAAAGTAATCAAATTGGTAAATGAACAAAACCCAGATATTATCATGTTTGGCGGTGATATGGTCAATAATTTTGCTTCCGAAACGGAAGGATGGCAACCTTATTTCCGGGAATTAAAGTCTAAAGACGGGAATTATGCCATTTTGGGAAATCACGATTATGGCGATTATGCCGATTGGGATAGTCTGAAGGAACGCAATGATAACAAATTGAAAATCAATCAAGCCATACGCAATTTTGGATTCCGGTTGCTGCTCAATGAACATGTATTCCTGAAAAAAGATGGTGACAGCATTCTGTTAGCTGGTGTAGAAAACTGGAATAAAAACAAGGCTTCGGATTATTGCAATATCGATAAAGCACTGGCCGGAAGCCTTTCCACAACACCTAAAATTCTTTTGTCACATGACCCGACTGAGTTTGACACAGAAATTGCAGGGAAAAAAGATATTGCCTTAACCTTGTCGGGGCATACCCATGCCGGCCAAATGGGATTTCGCATTGGTGATAAACTTTATTCTCCTTCAGCGTTTATTTTCAAGTATTATGCCGGCCTTTACAAGGTTACCAATCAATATATTTATGTAACCCGCGGTATCGGCTTTATCGGATTACCCATGTTTATCGGCGTTCGTCCGGAAATAACAGTGATTACATTAAAAGCTCCGATTCAGCAATAAAACAGAGTTATGAAAGTATCAACCAGACAATTGAATTCTTTCCGCTTAATTCTTCTCATCAATGTTTCATTGGTGTTGTTTAGTTGTAGCACAACGCGTCTCGTTGAGAAGAAACAACACAAAGATGTTTATGAAGCTTTGGGACTAAATGAAAGCTGTGGAGATAATTTTGCACTTTACAAAGAGGCAGCTTCGTGGTTGCACGTTCCACACGCGGATGGCGGTTCATCGCATAATGGAACGGATTGTTCTTTTCTGGTATATAGTCTGTATAAAACAGTTTACAATAAGACACTTGAACGAAATTCGGCTGCCATGATGAAAAAAAACTGCAGAAAAATTAGCAAGTGCATGCTTCGTGAAGGTGATCTGGTTTTTTTCGATACCTTTGGTAATTCCAAATCGAATATCACTCACGTGGGTATTTATCTGAAGGATAGTAAGTTTCTGCACACTTCTACCTTGAAAGGCGTCAATGTAAGCGATCTTGATGAAGAATATTACCGGAAAGCCTGGGTTTGCGGTGGCAGAGTGAAATGATAGCTTTGGTCGCATTGGAATAAAAAGAATACATTTAGTTATGGAAAACAAGAAATTTTACACCGATCGTGAAGAAAAGGTGAATTACCTGACTCATGCTTTCGGAGTATTGATGGTGATTGTGGCTATCGTGGTGTTAATCCGCAGGGCTATCGAAGCTGGTAACGGCTGGGCGATTGTGGCGTATGCTATATTCGGGTTTGGTATGATGGCTTGTATGTTATCGTCAACGGTTTACCACTTTGTAAAGGAACCTAACTTAAAAGCTCTTTTGCGTCATTTCGATCATGGATCTATTTATGTGCTTATTGCATCCAGTTATTCTCCTTTCACGCTGATTCTGTTGAGAAAGCAAGAAATGTGGGGCTGGGGACTTTTTATCTTAATCTGGCTGATTGCATTTATTGGTGTGGGGTTTAATTTCCGTACACTCAAAGCCAATAACCACTTCAAAACAGTTTCATACGTATTGATGGGAATGTGTGTGTTAATTGCCGTGAAACCATTGTTAGAAGTTGCGTTGGAACAAAATTGCGTTGACTCTTTGTATTGGTTGGGAGCTGGGGGTGCGTTTTATATTTTGGGGTCTTTCTTCTATGCGTTGGCCAAACACGAGTTTGTACACGCCATATTTCATGTTTTCGTACTGCTTGGTCTGGCTTGTCACATTGTGTCGGCCTATCTGATTCCGGTGTAGAATTCTCTCCATTATGTCTCAATAAATTATCTTTTAGTTTATTATAGATTTAGAATTAAATGAATGAAAATGAAAACTAAATAAATTTTGGAAATTCATATAAAATAATGCCCAAAAGGTCATTAATAACAATTTATAAAAGTTCTTCCTAATTAAATATGCAAATAAGACAAATAGCCCAACATGACAATGCCGAACTGGCGGATATGATTCGGAAAGTGTTCCGGGAATTCGGAATTGATCGTCCCGGCACTGTATACACCGACCCTACCACTGATCATTTGTTTGAATTATTCGGCAAATCCGGTTCGGTGTATTGGGTGGCTGTTGAAAACGGAAAACTGGCAGGAGGCTGTGGCA
>JBBQMQ010000153.1:0-9040 GCA_038329115.1 Bacteroidales bacterium | reverse complement strand
CAAAGTGGAATTTGGTGCCAAAATACATCTTTCGCTCGTGGATGGCATATCCTTTTTAGACCAACTAAGTTGGGATGCCTTTAACGAAGGAAGTCATATACTGAACTATGTCCAACAATTCAAAAAACGATTTGGACACTACCCAGCAGAGGTTCTAGCTGACAAAATTTATTGCACACGTGCAAACAGAGCAGCATTAAAGGACCTTGGCATCAGGCTTGTAGCCAAACCGCTTGGCTGACCCTCGGCAGTGCAAATTCATTTAAGTCCGGGAGAGCGAAATCCAATCGAAGGTAAATTTGGTCAAGCTAAAACGGCATACGGTTTAAACCGCATAAAAACCAGACTCAAAGGAACAAGCGAAAGTTGGATTGCCACCATAGTTCTGGTGTTGAACTTAGTCAAATTGGCGGGAGCAAAACTCCTGTGCAGTTTAACTAAATACTTAGAACGTTTTTCAGCACGCTTGCCGAAAATTATCATTGGTCTTTTTGTATGCGAAATTCACTATCGGTATTTATTTAGTCCAAAATATCGAAATCTAAATCAAATTGCTGCCTGAGTTTTTCAGCAGACCCTAAGTATCAATTTCCAATCAGTATAGTTTACTTAGTACCTTTTTCTTGGTGAAACCTGGTGGCTTCGAGCCTTGGTGGCTAATTACTCTTATTTCTTTGAAACCTTGCAAGTCTTATCTTTTTTGCCACAAAGACTCCAGGACTCTAAGATACACCAAGCTCAACTATCTCTTTCTTTGTGAAACTTCGTGGCTTCGTGCCTTGGTGGCAAATAAATAGCATCCTTCAAGGCATAAAAACACTAAACCACATGCATATTGTATTCAATCTAAAATCTTTATCTTACCGATATTGAATTATCAATTAAAAAAACGCCTACTCTGAATAAGGATAAGCGCTTTTCCGGTTGCCTTTGCACGAAGTATTATCTGTAAATGGCATTCAGCACGTTAGCCAGCTGAATTCCTCCGCGATAGAGCATTTCGTCTACTTTGTCGGCAAAGAAATATACGTAGTGGTAATTGTTCGTATCGTTCATGTCGTAGGCATAAATCAGATTGCGAACGGCATAATCGGCTTGCACCGATTGCAGAATGGTGAATTTTTTGAATTCGTCTTTTCGGGGTTCAAACTTATCCTGTAAATACCGGCTATACTCGGAATAAGACATTTTCTGATTTTCGATAATCATGCCATCCCATACCGCATGAAGATTGGTTTTTCGGCCAAACCAGTTAAAATCTACCTTGTTGCCCCCTTTATCGTCTTTGCGGCCCAGATGCATCGGTTGGTGTAAATCGCCCACAAAATGAACCAGAAACTTCAAAGCTTCGGCATCATCTTTATCTTTTTTCAACCGCGTTGTCAATGTGTCGAGCGCAAAAAACAAATGTTCGCCTTCCGCTTTGGGGCTTTTGAGCAGTTTCTTCATATCGGCCGGAGTCATATTATCGTCCAAATCCTGGTAGTGCCACTGGTAACTGTATGCATATTTGGAGTCGCTGCGAACTTCGTCGGCCCACGTGGCTTCGTAAACAATTCCATGTTTACCCAACACTTTGTCAACCTGTATACGGGCTTTTTCAGTCAGATTATTATAAGCAATATCCGCAATAATACGGTGACCCACGGCATCATAAGCCGAAAGAGAAAGGGTAAGACCTAAAAAACAAAAGGAAAGAAAGAGTTTGTTGATTTTCATATTTTATATTCTTTTTAAATGATTCAATTAGGTCGGCAAAGTTAGAATATTTATTCATAAACAAATTGAAAAAAACACTTTTAACTGCAATTTTTAATCAACAATTAAACCGTTGGTATTATTTGGCCAATTGCATTACGGTCTTTCTTTTAGCAGGTATCCTGAAAATTTAATATCTTTGTAGGTCAATTGTAAATTGTAAATTTTTAAATTGTAAATTAACAAGATGCTTCCCATCCCCGATGAATATCATTTGTATCTGAAACTTGAAAAAGGCTTATCTTCCAATACGGTAGTAGCTTATGAAAGTGATTTGCAAAAGTTGTGGAGTTACCTGGCGGATGCGCACGTTGAACCGGAAAAAGCATCAACCGAAATTTTACGCGATTTTATTATCGAAATAAGCAGCCTCGGCATTCATCCGCGATCGCAGGCACGTATTTTGTCAAGCATAAAGTCTTTCTATCATTTTCTTATTTACAGAAATATTCTGGATAACGACCCGACAGAATTGTTGGAAAGTCCGAAAATAGGGTTGCGTCTGCCGGAAGTTTTATCGGTGCGGGAAATTGATAATATTGTTGCGGCCATCGACCTTTCAAAATCCGAAGGTCAGCGAAACAAAGCCATTATCGAAGTGCTTTACGGGTCGGGGTTGCGGGTTTCGGAACTGATTGGTTTGCAACTTTCGAAATTGTATCTGGACGAAGGATATATGTTGGTTGAAGGGAAAGGAAGTAAACAGCGGTTGGTTCCCATGTCGCCTCAGGCTTTGAAGCAGATAGAACTTTGGAGGATAGATCGAAACCTGTTGCAGATAAAAAAAGGAAACGAAGATTTTGTGTTTCTGAATCGCCGCGGATCGAAGTTGACACGTGATATGATTTTCAAAATAGTGAAAGAATTGGCTATGCTGGCAGGAATCCGCAAAAATGTGAGTCCGCACACGTTCCGGCACTCGTTTGCAACGCATTTGTTGGAAAATGGTGCCAATTTACGTGCCATTCAGCAATTACTCGGACACGAATCAATCACAACGACAGAACTTTACACGCATATTGATGTGAAGTTTTTACGAAAGACAGTGCTGGAGTGTCATCCGTTTTATAGGAAGAGTAAGACACAAGAGTAGCCACTAAGGCACAAAGTCACCAAGTTTCACAAAGATACTTCATGTATCTTAGAGTCTTAGAGCCTTTATGGCAAAGAAGAAAAAAGATACAAGGTTTTAGATAAATAATATGAGCCACCAAGGCACAAAGTCACGAAGGTTTACCAAGAAAGAGATATATGAACCTGGTGTATCTTAGAGCCTTTGTGGCAAAAGAGAATATAAAACTATAAGTTTCACAAATAAACGCATGCACTATGATGAATAGTAATTTCTTACCGATTTCACCGGAAGAGGACGAGATTGGTAAAGCAATTGTAAATGCTGCTTATACAGTACACAAAGCTCTTGGACCAGGATTGCTGGAGAAAGTTTATGAAGTTTGTTTCTGTCATGTTTTATCCAGAAGCGGTTATGACGTGAAGCGACAACTTGATATTCCCATAGTATTTGATAATATAGTCTTTAAAGAAGGATTAAGGCTAGATGTAATGGTAAACGATCTGGTTATTTGCGAATTAAAGGCACTTGAGAATGTAAATCCGGTTTGGGAAGCCCAGATATTGAGCCATCTCAAGTTGACAGGGAAACGATTGGGTTACCTAATTAATTTTGATGTTCCATTAATAAAAGACGGAATCAGGCGTTTTGTAGTTTAACAGGATTGAGTTTTTTAATTTTAGATTATCAGGCTTTAAATATCCTGTAACTATGATACATTACGCTAAATTTTAAAAATAAAGAAATAGACAAGTAAGTAGAACTAAATAATGTCGTATTATACCCCTGGTGTATCTTTGAGCCTTTGAGTCTTTGTGGCAAAAAATAGCCACAAAAATACGAAGTTGGATGGGGTAGAAACAAAACCACAACGAATTATATAATCAGAAAAACCACGACATTATAATTGTCGTACTGCTTATATTTCGGAAATCTTTTAATTATTGAGCCTTCGTGGCAATTTTTTTTAATATGTCTTTAAAAAACAGAACGTATATTCTTACACTACTTTTAACCATTCTTTTATTGGTTTCGGGTAATGCATCCGCACAGGAAACCACTGTGGTTGGGCAGGTGCTCAACAAGACCGATAAAAGTCCGCTTCTGCAGGTAAACATCTACTTTAAGAACTCTGATAAGGCAGTTCAAACCAATGACGAAGGTTATTTTATGATTCGTTATACCGGAAGTGAATCCATTCTTGTTTTTTCGTCAGTAGGATTTAAAAAACAACAAATCAGAGTGAAACCGGGGCAGAGCGTTGGTGTTCAGATTGAAATGGAAGAAGAAAATACGTTGCTGCAGGAAGTTTTCATCATTCCGGGAGCAAATCCGGCACTGGAGTTAATGAAAAGAGTGCGGATGATGCGAAAATACAACGATGTGACTCTTGAAGCCGGCTTTACAACACAAAGTACCGAACAAAATATGGTATTGTTGAGCAAAATAAATCAACACGCCCTGAGCAAACGCATTTTCGATCAACTGAAAGCCGGTAATATTTCCAAAACGGATTCTTCGCTGGTATTGCCCTTGTATATGGCAGAAAGTAAATTCATTGAAACTAAAAAGGAGAAAAAAGAACTCTCCAGAAATATTTTTTCCTCCCCCGAAAGTGGTGTAAAAATCCTCGAAAAACTGGTGGGTGATCTTGAAACAGAATTGAATTTCTATGATAATTCGGTTACTGTTTTCGGCAAAATCATGATTAGTCCGCTTGCCAACGGAGGGTATGCCTATTACAATTATTATTTGGCCGATAGTACGCAGACTGCCACAGGCAAACAATATGAAGTTCATTTCCGTACCAAAAACGCAAAGAATCTTGCCTTTGATGGTAAATTGTGGATTGATTCTGCCTCGCTGGCACTGACCCGGATTGAAGCTGAACTACCTAATCAGGCCAACATTAATTTTATTCATAATCTTCGTATTTCGGAAACTTTTGCTGTACAGCCGAACCAACGCTGGATGCGCCAATCGGAAGAAATGGCACTGAACATGAATTATGAATTGTTGGCCGACAGCCTGCATCCGAAACCTGAAATTTTTGTAAAACGCAGTTCCACGTATCAGGTTACCGATTCCATTTCCGTTCCTGCCGGTAATTTTGCTCAAAGTACGTACACCACCGAAAATTTGAACGACAAACTGAAGGATCTGAATAACACACCTATCTTGCGCACAGCTAAATGGATGGCAGACGTAATGTTTACAGGTTACATGGATTTGGGAAAGATTGATTTGGGTAAAGTGGAACAGATTATCCGAATCACTGATATTGAAGGCGCACGACTTACATTGCCACTTCGAACCAATGAAAAATTGTGGAAAAACTTTTCGCTGGGCGGTTATGTGGGGTATGCTTTTAAAAATAAAGTTGTAAAATATTCAGGTCAGGCACAATTCAAATTACCGGGAGAAAAACGCCGGATTCTGGGTGTAAATTACACGAACGATTACCGTCGGATAGATTATAATTACAACGATTTTCTGTTTCGCGAAAACCCATTGATTCTGGGCGATGAAGATATTTCCAGTTCGGTTTTTGCAATGAGAGCATCAGGCAAAATGAGTGAACGGAATGAGTATTCATTCTCATTTTCAAACGAATGGACGCCGGATATCGAAAGTAATCTTTTCGTTCGATCCAACAGGCTGATTGCCAACGCTTCTATGCCTATGCAACGAAACGGTGTCGATTTTGTGAATTCATTGCTGCAGCAATCGGTAACAATTGCCACCCGTTTTTCGTTTGGCGAGCGTAAATACGATGATCAAATGCAACGAATTTATATCTCGAATATCAAACCGGTTATTTATAGTATTCTGGAAGCCGGTAACTATAAATTCGGAAATCAATCGGGTAATTATGCCAAGATTGCAGCGGTGATGCGGCAGTTTGTGAAGTTTGACCTTGGACAGTTTAATTACATTGCCGAAGCCGGCTACATTTTCGGAAATGTACCGTATCAGCTGCTCCAGATACCTCCCGGAAGCGAAACGGGCGGTTACAGTACGTTTCAGTTTAATATGATGAACTACATGGAATATGCTGCCGATAAATATGTAAACCTCCACACCGAGCTGATGCTGAACGGAGTTATTATGAATCAGATTCCGTTGATAAAAAAGCTGAACTTACGTGAAATGTGCTCGTTTAATATGGCTTATGGTGGTTTGAACGATTCGCATAAATTACAGCTCGATTACCCGAAAGACCTGATAAATCCTCTCAACAAACCATATATGGAAGTAGGCGTCGGACTAACCAACATTCTGGGTGTTTTCACGCTACAGTCGGTTTGGCGCCTCACCGATTTGAATCATGTTGGGTTGGATGGCAAAAAGGTTGCTCCATGGGGGTTGCGCGGCTGTTTAAGTTTGACTTTTTAATCAACCCCAACTCCTAAAGTTAATTAAAACTTGTGCAACTTTGTGTTCTAAGTGCCTTAGAAATTAATATTTTAATAAAAAATTCTATCTTTGTCCGTTAATTCTGAGAAACATTTCAAAACAGTTATAAAACATCAAAATATGGAAACAACTGATTTAAAAATAGCCATTATCGGAGCCGGTAACATGGGTGGTGCTATTGCCCGGGGTTTATCGAAAGGAAAGCTGGTTCAATCGAAAAACATTCGGGTGAGTGATGTTTCGAAAGCCAATCTGGAGGCAATCCAAGCATTTAACTCAGAAATAGTGGTGAGCGATTCCAATCGTGAGGTCATTAAAGATGCTGATATTATTATACTTGCGGTAAAACCATGGTTGGTTGAAGCAGTAGCTAATGAAATTGAAAACAAGATTGATTTCAAAAAACAAATCATCGTTTCCATAGCTGCAGGAGTTGATTTTTCGCAACTCGCAAAATGTTTCAATACCGAAGCCACGTTTTTTCGTGTAATACCGAACACAGCTATCGAAGTACTGCAAAGCGTTTCCACCATTTCATCTTTCAAGGCAACAAAAGAACAGGAAGAACTGATTGTTTCACTGTTTGCCGAGTTGGGCAAAGCATTTCTCGTTCCGGAAACACAACTAAATGCATTTATGTCATTGTCGTCGTGTGGAATTGCGTATGCTTTCCGGTATATTCGTGCTGCTACCGAAGGCGGAGTGGAAATGGGTATTTATCCGAATATTGCAAAGGCAGTGGTGCTTCAGACATTGCGTGGTGCGATTGATTTATTGGAAGCAAACAATTCACACCCCGAAGTGGAAATTGACAAAGTGACCACACCGGGCGGCATTACCATCAAAGGATTGAATGAAATGGAAGCGAGTGGATTTACCAATGCGGTGATTAAAGGATTAAAAGCTTCCCATTTGAAATAACAAAAACTTCCTGATAATAATTATAATCAATTAATGAATTATGAAAATGAATAAGTTCGGAATTCCTCTTTTATTGACCGTATTTGTCCTGGTATTTGCGAATAGTTGTGTAGATCCATCATTAGTGCCGGTTGTACAAACTCAAAACATAACCGCTATAACTGCTACATCTGCAACTTGTTGGGGAAATATTTCTTCAAATGCAGGCTCTGCAATTACGGCTCGCGGAGTTTGCTGGAACACGAAACCGAAACCAACAACAGCTAACAGTAAAGACACGACAAATTCCGGAACTGGAAAATATTCAGTGCCAATGAGAGGATTAACCATGGGGACCACCTATTATGTACGCTGTTATGCAACGAACAAAAGTGGAACAGCTTATGGACAAGAATTAAGTTTTACAACACTGATGGCGGATATTGATGGCAATACATATCATTCTGTAACTATTGGTACTCAGGTTTGGATGCTCGAAAATTTAAAAGTAACAAAGTATAATAATGGAAATGCAATTTCCGGTGTTACAGACCCAACTGCCTGGTCGGGCCTTACCTCAGGAGCTTACAGCAGCTATAGTAACAACGCGACGAATAAAGCAACTTATGGGAATCTTTATAACTGGTATGCCGTGACTGATTACAGAGGCATTGCACCAAAAGGTTGGCATGTACCCACAGAAGCCGAATGGACAACACTGATAAGTTATTTACAAGGTGCAAGCCTTGCAGGCGATTTATTAAAAGCAACAGGAAATACCAATTGGATAGGAACGTATACCGGTGCAAGTAATACAAGTGGTTTCACAGCACTGCCGGGAGGATATATTGCATTACAGAATAATGTTTACGGATTTTATGGCATTGGAACAAATGGTCAATGGTGGTCGGTAACTGAAGCTGATTCCGGCAATGCCTGGAAAATGTCTTTGACGAATACTTCTGCTCAGGCCATTTCTGACAGTGGTGCTAAGCAAAGAGGATTATCAGTTCGTTGTATTAAAGATTAAAAATGGATTACGAGATGCTTTGGAATTACTAACGGCAGAAGTGGCATTGAGTAAAGAGATTATTGGTTGTGCTATTGAAATGTGCTATTACCGGTGTTCCTGACGAAATTCTAGGTCAGGTGGTGAAAGCAACAATCATTTTTTAAAGACTTATATAAAATATTACATTTACAAAACTAACCTCTCTTATTCCCTCTTTAGGGGGTTAGGGGCTAATATCACATGAATGAAAATCATAAATCTATCGGAAAATAATTCCGTTCTAAAACATTACCTGAAGGAAATCCGCTCTGTGAAAATTCAAAAGGATTCCATGCGCTTTCGCCGGAATATGGAGCGCATCGGTGAAATAATGGCTTACGAAATTAGTAAAACCATGCGTTACAAAGCCGAAGAAGTAAAAACTCCACTTGGCATGGCACCTACCGAAGTAATTGATGAAAAGATTGTGATTGCCACCATTCTTCGGGCAGGACTACCCTTTCATACCGGTTTTCTGAGCTATTTTGATACAGCTGAAAATGCGTTTGTGTCGGCTTACCGCAAATACAAAGATGCCTTGAAATTCGATATTTTTATCGAATATATTGCTTCGCCGGATTTGACAGGCAAAACCCTGATTATTACCGACCCGATGCTGGCTACCGGCGGTTCCATGGAACTGGCTTACGGGGCGTTGCTTACCAAAGGAAAACCGGCTCACATTCATATTGCGACAGTCATTTCGAGTCAGGTAGCAATTGATTATGTGGCTTCTCATTTCCCCGAAACAAAAACCACCGTTTGGGCGGCGGCTATTGATCCTGAACTGAATGAGCATTCGTACATTATTCCCGGACTAGGCGATGCGGGCGATTTGGCTT
>JBBQMQ010000152.1:0-9089 GCA_038329115.1 Bacteroidales bacterium | reverse complement strand
GATTGCGCACAACCGCTTAACATCATAATGATACTGCTAGATACAGCTGTTAATATTAACTTCATAACATCCCCTTTTTGTATTATTTTATCACCCTTTTAGTAAAACGGCTATATTTTGCGTGCTACGCCCCATATAAACTATATGTTTTTTCTTAGCTTGACGGCTATGGCGAGACGCTATGCCAAACTTCACACCCTAAACTTTACGCTACGGCGAACTGAAGTTTCAATTCATATCCAAAAATAAGAAAATTATCTATTATAGTTTTATCATAAATTGAAAAATAAAAAGTATGTTTTAATGAATAGTCATATAGTTGTAGCTCATTATGTATTCGTTTAAAACTACCACGCAATATTACGTTTCCTTCATATGAATATTCAAAGACAAAAGGGTTTTGTAGTTTTAACATATAGCCTTGACATAGATAATTACCATAATATAGAGTGTGATAAATTATATTACTTTTCTTATTGTAAAGTCTTATATTATTTGCAATCTTAACATCAAGTTTAAATTTATCGACAACCTTTGTATTTGCTTTACCTATACGATTAAACCTTTTGTTCAACAACGGATATAACGTACTATTAGCCGTAATATAATTATTTGAGTATGTGTAAGTCATTTTGAATTTATGAACTCTATCTACTAGTTCAATGTTATTTCCTTTAATTTTGCAGAATCCACTTGACAAAAACACTTCAGCAACACTACCTCCTGAGAAGTATTGATTCGCTTTTAAATTATATTCTTTACCAAATAACTCCAACGAATAAATTACTTCGGGGTTACTTGAATGGTAATCAAATTTTCCATTTACTTTTTGAGCAGAAACATTAATTATTGAAATATAAGTAATTATTAGATATATAACTTTTTTCATAAATATATTAAAATAGTTTTGTTGAAAATGCATAATAGCGATATATTGATGGACTTTCCCTCCAACATGATATGCCATTATAATATAAATTCATTGCATTAGACCGAATATTACCTGCATATTGATAATAACCAGCATTGTTAAATGTGTCGTAAGTGTGTTTATATGCAACCCTTTCTGAATATGGATTGTTTATAAAATTTCCCCCCCCCTTCCCCGTAGCGTAATAAACTTGTGTTCCCAACGTTCGGCATGGCGTCCCGCCATGTAGAAGCTAAAAGGAAAGCTCTTGCTTTCCAGACTATTATCGGCGAACTGAGTTCGCATAATGCAAACCATCTTGTTCTACTATTTTGTATCCGGTGATCATTTCTTTTTCTGTAAATAATTCAGACAACAAATATGGGTAATATCTTTTGCATTTATAATCAACAGATAACATTTTTTCATGAATATGGAAGTCTGGAGACTTCCTTCTAACTTCGACATAGCGAAACGCCATGCCGAACTTCGCACCCTAAACTTTACGCTACGGCGAACTGAGATTCCCAAAATCCCACCAACCAGCGCCACCCTCTTATTTCATTAAATGGCATATCCACAGGGACTGGAAAATTAATCCTTCCCAACATGATTTTTTTATTCCTGATATTTATCGAGAATTTTCATTTTTTCAATAAAGATATTCCAAGGTACAGCCCGTTTCAGTTTGTTTTGTGCACGCAAAGTTGAATCCTGAACATTAGGCAGCCATGCCGGATATCCATCCTGAAAGTAATATTTTCCATCCTGAAGGTTATGATTCAGCACCAGATCATTTCGTATCGAAGACATAATATCGGATGTCAGGCTTATCACAAACAACGAATCGGTACCGATGTAGCACTTCAGCTTATAAAAATTCTTCAATCCCGAACTGAGTGATGTCTCGTTGAAAGATAATTCGCCGGTTGTAGCATTAAACTTGTTAATATCAGATTCTGTAAATACTACCGAGTCTTTTTTCTGCGAAGAAGCTGTAGGAACACTGCGAAAAGTCAGTTGACCCAAGGGAAGAATAAGGTTTTCTTTGCATGAATAGAATGACATCATCAGAAAAATTAAAAAAAACAGAAGAGTACGTTTCATGATTTTTCGATTTAAAAGGTTTGTTTATTTGCGATAAATTTAATTCATTCTCAACGGGTTTCAAAACACAAAATTAGCAAATACTTTTGAAATAGTGGAAAGGAACTTAAAATATTTTTTAAACACAAACTGAAATCATACCCTTCAATACATTTTTTCTATTTACTTTTGCATAACACATATTCTCAATCTCTTTAACCACTCTTTTGTTGAAAAAATGAAGCGAATCATCCAATTTTTTCCTGTTTTATTTCTGGCGTTGTCGGTTTCAGCCGGAAATCCCTTAGAGAATTTCACCAACAATCCGATCATGGAAAATGCCAACATCAGTTTGATGGTGAAAGAACTTGAATCGAACAATGTGCTGTATCAGTTCAGGTCAAATAACGTAACTATTCCGGCTTCAACCATGAAATTAGTTACCACAGCCACTGCTTTGGAAATGCTTGGCCCCACCTTTTGTTTTCAAACCAAACTCGAAATTGATGGAACAATAAATGCTGAAGGCACATTAAACGGAAATCTATATATCTTGGGTGGCGGTGACCCTACGTTAGGATCGGAATATATCGGAGATCAAAACTTTTTATCAGGTTGGGTTGAAGCTGTAAAAAAAGCAGGAATAAAAAAAATCAATGGACGTATTATTGCCGATGGTACTTTGTACGATGAGGAAGGTGTAAATCCGAAATGGACTTGGGAAGATATAGGAAATTATTTTGCTGCCGGCGCTTATGGAATTACGTATCTCGACAATACGTACAAACTGGTACTGAAATCGGGATTTATAGGAACTGTGCCAGAAATAATACGTACCGAACCTGAAATGACCTCATTGACTTTTGATAATCACTTAATCAGTTCTACTATCTCATTCGACAGCGCTTATTTTTACGGTGCACCGCATTCCAACTACAGAAGCATCCGTGGTGAAATCCCTGCTAATCGGGTTGAGTTTGTTATAAAAGGCGATATTCCAAATCCGGGATTGTTGCTAGCCGAACATTTACAATACAGACTGGTTGAAGCCGGAATCAAAATCAGTCAGTTACCAACGGATATTTTGAAGAAAGAATCGGATAGGAAATTGATTTTTACCTATGACTCGCCCCAACTTAAGGATATCATTGCCCAAACGAATATCCACAGCATTAATGGTTTTGCCGAAGAAATATTCAGGTATCTGGCGTTAAATACTAATCCGGTTGCCTCATCGAAAGGTGCAATTACCGAGGTGAGATCATTCTGGAAGTCAAAGAATCTACCCATCAATCAGCTTTTTATGTACGACGGTTGCGGACTTTCGCCTGTGGATGCAGTTTCCTCTAATTTTTTAGTACAATTGCTGTCGTATATGGCAACAAGAAGTGCCAATAAAGAAGAGTTTCGTAATTCTTTACCGGTTTCAGGGGTGGATGGAACTTTGAAAAACTTTCTGAATAACACTCCGCTGAAAGGGAAGGTTCATGCTAAAAGCGGAACCATTTCGGGAGTAAAATCGTATGCAGGATATATGGAACTGAAGAATAAAACATACGTTTTTGCCATTATGGTAAATCATGCCAACGGCACAGCGAAAGAAGTAACCAAAAAGATTGAAGAATTTCTTTTAAAAGTATCCAATGAATAATACGTTGTTTGTTAAGCATACTGAATCCACAAATGTGTTACTTTGGGAAATGATTCGTTCGCAATCAATTCCCGAAGGATTTGTAGTTTGTACCGATTATCAAACTTCCGGAAAAGGTCAGATTGGAAATTCGTGGGAAGCAGAAAAAGGGAAAAATCTGCTTTTCAGTATCGTGCTTTATCCGCAACAAATTCCGGTAGATGAGCAGTTTCTGATTTCTCAGATTGTAAGTGTGGCTATTAAAAAGGCGCTTCACAACTATGCTGGCAACGTGACTGTAAAATGGCCAAATGATATTTATTGGAACGATAAAAAACTGGGAGGAATTCTGATTGAAAATTCGTTGCAGGGTGGTAAAATAAAATCAACGGTGATTGGAGTCGGATTAAATATAAATCAAACAACCTTTGTAAGCGATGCCCCAAATCCGGTTTCGCTTCTTCAGATTTCCGGTAAAAGTTCGAACAGAAAGAGTATTCTGAATCAAATTTTTATTAATATTATGGAACTGTATAACGACATGAACATTGAAAAAATCAGATCAGAATATTCAGCTTCTTTATATCGGAAAACAGGTTTCCATAAATTTTCTACTGAAAATGAAACATTTAGAGCAAGAATTATTTCAATTCATCCCGATGGGGAATTGGAACTAGAAACGGAAAGTGGTGAACGAAAAGGTTATTACTTCAAGGAAGTTCAGTTCGTCTGATTTCGAATTTCATTACCTAGGTTAGATTTAATTGACGATTAGCCGATAGTTATAAATTCAAAATAAATTACATACCAAATTGGTATATTTGATAGTTTGTTGTATATTTGCGCCATGAGAATAATTGCATTTAGAACATTACGTGAGTTTTGGGCGAAAGCTGAATATGCCGATTCGGAAAATTCTTTGCGCTCATGGTATCATGAAGCCAAAAATGCAGATTGGAATAATGCAAATGAACTAAAGGAGCAATATAAAAATGCAAGTATTGTAGGGGAAGGTAAAGTGGTTTTTAATATTAAGGGAAATACGTATAGACTTGTTGTATGGATAGATTACGAATATAAAATAATTTTTATTCGATTTATTGGAACACACAAGCAATATGATAAAATTGACACTAAAAAAATTTGATTATGGAAATTAAACCGATTAAAACAGAAAACGATTATAATAATTCAATTAAACGTATTGAAAACTTGTGGGGTGCAAAGAAAGACAGCATTGAAGGCGATGAACTTGATTTGCTTTGTACTTTAGTTGAATCGTACGAAATGCATCATTATCCAATTTCACCACCCGATCCCATTGATGCCATTCAGTTTAGAATGGAACAATTGGGAATGACAAAGGCTGATATGGTTAAATATTTGGGTGCTCAAAGCAGAGTAAGTGAAATATTAAACAGAAAAAGACAATTGACCTTAAAAATGGTAAAATCTTTATACAAGGGATTAAAAATACCTGCCGATATTTTGTTAAGCGATACTAATAATACAGTACAACACGTAGGGTAAGATACAATAATTTCACAGCTCAACTTATTTCAACTCATCTCGATGGGAAACTTGAACTTGAAACGGAAAGAGGAGAACGAAAAGGTTATTATTTTAAGGAAGTTCAGTTTGTCTGATTATTTTATTTCCTCATAATCAACATACTCACCTTCTTTTTTGTCGAAGATTTTTGTTTTTGAAGCAGGCTGCTCAAAATTATCATCTTGCTGATTTTGTGATGAATCTTTACGTTTTCCAAAACCGAAAATGGAACGTATGAAATTGAAAACGGTTGAGATTAAGATTAATCCTACAACCAAAACAAAAATGATTATAAATAAAAGAAAACTTAACATACTATTATTAATAGCCCCCAACCCCTAAAGGGGAGTTAGAGGTAGTTTTTATTCTGTGATGAAATATACCAATTTAATTCCTTTTCCCCTTTAGGGGTTAGGGGTCTTAAAATACTTCTTTTGCCACCCGTTTCACGCTTTGAGTAGCCATCATACTGTAAAAATGCAAACTCGCCGCACCGCTTTTTATAAGGTCTTTTGCTTGCAGTGTACACCATTCAACACCAACTTCTGCCGATTCTTCATCCGTTTTACATTTCCGTAATTCTGCCGCAAAAGCTTCAGGTATATCCGTGTGGAAAATTTTAGGTAAAACGGTCAATTGATTTTTAAGCGTAATAGGTTTAATCCCCGGAATAATCGGAACCTGAATACCGTTTGCCCTGCATTTCTCAACAAAATCGTAATATTTCTGATTGTCGAAAAACATTTGAGTTACCAGATATTCCGCACCTGCATCCACTTTTTGTTTCGCATAGAACAAGTCTGAATCTATATTCGGAGCTTCTTCATGTTTCTCCGGATAGCAAGCCATTCCGTACGAAAAAGAAGTTATGGGTGATTTCATCTTCGATCCATCTAAAAACAATCCCTGATTGAAATTGTTGACCTGAACCTGAAGTTCGCTAGCATTTTTGTGACCGGTTGGAGCAAAATCACGTTCGTGTTTGGCTTTATCACCGCGCAAAAGAAGCAAGTCGGTTATTCCCAGAAACTGCAAATCAATTAATGCATATTCAATTTCAGCCGGTGTAAAGCCGCTGCAAATAATATGTGGAACTACGGCAATATGATATTTATTCTGAATGGCAGCGGCAATTGCCACTGTTCCGGGACGATGCCGTTCGGCAACCTGTTCAAAAAGTCCCTGACTATTTTCTTTAAATACTAATTCGCTTCGATGGGTGGTAATATTGATATATTTAGGATCGAATTCGCGCAACGTATCAATGGTTCTGTAAACCGGTTCAATACCATTTCCTTTCAAAGGCGGTAATAATTCGAACGAAAATGCAGTCGATTTAGCCGATTTTATCTTTTCTACAACACTCATCAATGACTCACAATTAATAATTTATAATATACATTCCCAAATTCAAAGGGAATCTCCTTTTAAACGAAGTGCAAAAGTACTAATTTATTTCAAGTTTGAAGGTATAACTTGTATTTCTTCAATCTTTCCAGCCACTTCGAGTCCGGCATTTCGTCCGGTGTCGGATAAAAGGACTGCCCCTGTTTTTTTGTCGACAAGTTTAACCTGCATGGTTGAAGTCATACTTTCTTCAATTCGTCCGTCCATAAAACCCAAAATTGGCGAAGCAAGTTGCGTCGATTGTTCACGAAAAGCCAGTATTTCCAGCAGGTAGTGTTTATTTTCCATTACCAGCTCCACTTTTTCAGTATCCGCGAGGCATTTACGAAGTTTCGTGCCGTTATATGTTGTAAACTGAATTAAACGGTCGTGCAACCACACACCTGCAATACAGCCTACAAAGGAACTTCCGAGCCATGGAATATTGGCAACCGAAGCTTTTACCGAAATGCACGTTTGGCTGAAATGATTGGACTGCATCCAAAAATAAGCACTTGGAAATGATCGTCCCCAATCTTTTTCCATATAACCACGCCCGTTTGTAAAGTCAATGGTTTCGCCGTGAATAACAAGTTGTCCTTCAATTTGGTGATCCATGCTCAATATGCCATGATAACATTCCATAAATGGCACAAATGAATATGGTCCCATAATGCCGGGCGAATACCATGGACTGGGCCAAGGAGTATTGTTTAAAAACCGGAGTTTCCCTTGAGCGGTGGGTAAATTCAGCTGAAAAGAATTCAGTGAAAAGAAATTATCAGTCACTTCCAATTCAAATTTTCCAAATTTCGGACGAAATTCTTTTACATCAAATTTGTGATATTCGGCAGTTAGTTTTTTTCCGTCCAGAACCTGTATAAATGATTGTTGCCGACCATTTTCGTCCATGGCAATGCCCGGAATAAATGCAAACGCCTTTGATTCATCAGCGGTCACCACTTTAAAATACCAACCTTCAAAATAGCGGTTTGTTTTTCCCCAACCCTGAAACTGTTCGGGATTAAAAATGCTTTGCAGAGTTTTAAACATCACTTAACTGTAAGAAACCGAAGTCAGTTTTTCAGAAATTTCCCATAACTTCCGCGCATCTTCTTTGTTTAGAGAAGCTTTGTTGGATGGAACTATGATCGGGTAACCTTTAAGTTCGCGATTCCCGTTTGGTCCGTAATATTCTCCGCCTTTAGCGTTAGAGTCAACCGAAGCACGTAATTCGGGCAATACACCCATAGCTGATGGTTGCATAAAAAGCAACATGACGGGTCTGAATATATTCATAACCCATTTTGGTGCAGCATAGGTAAAGAGATTGGTGTCGGAAACTCCGGGATGTGCTGCCAGAGCCATACAATCTATCTTGTTTGTTTCGAAAAACCGTTGCAATTCGAACGTGAAAAGCAGATTCGAAAGTTTAGAACGACCATACGCCTTCAAGGGCGAATATCCGGTTCCGTCTTTGTAAAGCAAATTATCAAAATCCATTACACCTCCTTTGTGAGCCATACTACTGACAGTTACAACCCGCGATTTCGGCGTTTTTTTTAGCACATCAAGCAATAAGCCGGTTAATGCAAAATGACCTAAATGATTCGTGCCAAGTTGCTTTTCAAAACCATCTTTTGTCAGACCGTAAGGAACCATCATTATTCCGGCATTATTCACTAAAATATCTAATCGCGAATGATTTTGTTTAAATTTCGCCACAAAATTCCGAACGGATTTGAGGTCGGTTAAATCAAGTTCCAAAACAAATATTTCAGCAGCAGGGTACACAGCTATAATTTTTTCGCGGGCTTCTTCCCCTTTTGCTACCGAACGGCAAGCCAAAATGATTCGTGCATTTTTGCTTGCAAAGGCTTTAACAGCCTGATATCCCAATCCACTGTTTCCACCGGTGACAATGATTGTTTTTCCGGTTAAATCAGGGATATCATTTGTTGTCCAATTAGTTGAAGTCATGTTTTTTGATTTAATAAATGAATTAAAATTCAACAAAATACGCAAAGAACCCCAAAAGAATAAGAACAATTCCGGTTATCCTTTTTTCGTGATGTTCAAGATAATGAGAATTAAATTTGTTTACTCCTTTAAGTCCGAAATAAACCAAAGCAGTCATTAGAAGTAATGTCAGCGACAGGTAAACAACCGAAACAATGAGAATTGCCAACCAACCTTTTGTTGCCGCCTGAAAATAATAGGCTTCGATTTCGATACAGGGCGACAAAAACATACCGACACACAATGTGGTGATTATGGCAACTTTTGACCTTTTGTTTTTCAACGTTTCGGGTGTAATCTCAAAATGTTTGTGTTGATGATGATGCGATCTAAAATCGAGAAATAAATAAACTATCCCTAAGATTATCAATAATACAGGCGCAGCAATTTTTGTCAGGTAGCTGTAATTTTCGGATAATTTAATGCCAACAAAGCCCACTATTATTCCAATAATTATCGTGCTGATCATGTGCGAAAAACCGGTAATTCCCGTAGCAACCAATGTTT